>NZ_VWWM01000015.1:0-147516 GCF_011752945.1 Paraburkholderia sp. Cy-641 | reverse complement strand
CGGCAGCGTGCTGCCGGCCGCGGCGCCCACCGACGACGCGCGCGCGGCGGCATCGTCGGCGCCGTGCGCGACCTTTGCCGGCACCCGCGCGAGACGCGACACGCGATCCGCGAAAGCGCGCAGCGAATCGACCGTGCCGTCGAAGCTGGCGGGCTCGTCGAACAGCTTCGGCAGCGTCGATTGAGCGGCGATCTTCATCGTCTTGCCGGACAGCCACAGCTGGTCCTTGACGATCACGTCGTCACCCGCGACCGCGCGGTTGTTGCCCGACGCGGTCTGGCCGAGCAGCTTGTCGGCCTGTCCGAGGTCGCTCCGCGTGCTGCGGTCGAGCTGCCCCATGAGCCCCGTGCATCCGCTTGCGAGTGCCACGCACGCGACAGCGGCTGCGACATGGAAATACAGCCTGCTCATGAATTCGCTCCCTTGGCGACGACACGCAATACCCGGTTGCGCGTATAGAGAACCACCTGTATCGGTACCTGCGACGACGACAGCGCATCGGTAACCTGACTCAGCGCCTCTTGCAGCGTGCCGTGGATCGTGGCCGTCGCATCGACGGCGAAATCGGTCGGCACGTCCCAGATGAACTGCCAGCCCGCCTCGTTCGCCCAGCGCGCGAGCGCGTTGCGGACCGAGCCGTCCGAGGTGCGCATCTGCCACTCCATCTGGCCGGCCGGCGGCGCGGCGGCGGCTTCGTCCGACGGTGTTGCGGCAAGCGGTGCGGATGCTGGTGTGGATGAGACGGCTACGGGCACGAGCGGCATTGCGGCGGGTTCCATCGGGATGGAGGTCGCCGCAACAGGTGTTGTCGTTACTATGTGTTTAGCATCATTTGTATTATACGTCGCGATCGATGATGCTGGACGCGACGGCACCGCAGCGGGTGCCTCGGCGACGACGGACTCCTGCACGCGCGGAATCGGCACGCCCGCATCGGCATCCGGTTTGCCGTTCGCATTCGCATCGGCACGGACCAGCGTCATCGGCCGTGCCGGCACAAGCGGCGCGACCGGCGGTGCCGATACCGGCGGCGTGGCCGATGCGGCAACGTTTGCCGCGAAATGAACAGGCGCGTTTTGCGGCGACCATTCGGCGGCGTCCGCATGCATCTCCGCCGCGCCGTGCGGCTTGCCGGCGTGGCGCGGGTCCTGCGCGACGGTCACGACGTGCAGATCGGTGTTCACCCGCGCCTGCAGCGACGGGTCCACCGAGAGGATGTCGCCGAGCGCGCGCACCACCGAGCCGGCACGCCAGCTGACGGGCTTATCGGCCCACTCGCCTGCGTTCGGCACCATCACGCTATAAGTACGCGGCACGATCTGTTCGAGCGCGCGCAGCATCGACACGTCATGGCCGCCCTGATGCACGACGTCGCCCATCCGTTCGCCGCCGTCGACGATTACCTGCGAGCCGGACGCATGGGCGATGCCGCACAGGAGCAATACGCCGCATGCCGATATTGCAATCCGCACGCCGAGTGCTCCATTCCACCGCTTCGATGCGACACGCAGACGCGCCGCATCGCGCGGGTGTCGATGGCATTCCGCTTTGATTGATGACACTGTGATTTCCACTCTAAGAGCATCGCGCCGATGACCGGCACGTGTCCTGTAATTCCGCTTGCCCCGATTTTCGCAATCCAGCCGAAAAAAATTGCGCGATGAAATAAAATTGAAATAAAAAGGGAAATCCAAAAATTCCTTGGGCGACGGGATCGGCTAGAGTCAGCAGTCTTGCATATCTTGCCGAATTCATATTGATTATTTTTTTATATCACAATGATTGGCATTCTTTATATCTCCTGAGAGAAAAGACCGTTGCCGTTTTCGGCATCATAGTATTACCAATACTATGAAAATCGCCATAAAATAAGGCATTAACAAATCGTATATCAATCATGCGAATATCGAATAGCCAGGGCTAATAAAAAAACAACCGTCCGATTCGGCGCCGGCCGAATTCCGGCCCGCGGGGCGGAACGTAACAGACCATCACAAACTCGCGTCGAAACCGGCTCGCGATGAAAAGATGCACTCACTGCTTCACGTCGCATCTCTTCTCCAATCATTGAGTCAGGAGCCCGCCATGTTCTCGACGGTCTACTTCGCAGCATCCTCCGCCCTCGCCTCGGACGACACGCCCTCGAACGTCGTCTCGAAGATTCTCGACGGCCATCTCATCGAGGCATCGCACGCCGCCGCTCAACTCGTGGACACCGATGCCGGCCACGCGCAACCCTCGCATGCGAACCTGCAGATCCACGGCGATCTCGAACTGGCGCTCGGCCGCCACGAGGAAGCCGAGGAAACCCATCGCCGCGCGCAGAAGGCGATTCGCCACGATCGCGACGGCCTGCGCATTGCCTCGTGCCGCAACACCGGCTGGCTGGCGTTCTTCCGCAACCAGTTCAACGTGGCGCTGAGCTGCTTCAAGCGCATCGGCGAGGAAAAGGCCGCGACGCCGCGCCAGCGTCTCGACGCGCTCGTCGGTGCGACGCTCGTGTCGTTTCATCTGGGCTGCGTGCGCTCCGCATGCGGCCGTCTCGCGAAGCTCGCCGAACTCGCCGCCGCGCACGACGATCGCCGCTGGATCTACGTGGTCGAGGCGATCCGCCGCGATCTGTTCGCGCAGCACGAGCTGCATGGCGCCGAGCGGCTCGCCGACCACATCTACTGGCGCTCGGTGCTGACCGAGTTCGATATCGCCGAAGCGCCGGTGCGCGGCAGCGCGCCGGAAGGCACGGCGCTGCCGCTGCTCGCCGGACGCCTCGCGCATCTGCGCCATCTGCTCTCGCTCGCCGAAGGCGGCGCGATCGGCGGCGACGAGTTGCACGAGCACCTGAACTGGAGCCGCAAGTCCGGGCTCGCCGACTACCACCGCAGCCTGTGCCTCGAAATCACGCTCGCGGCGATCGCCGGCCAGGTCCGGCCGCTCGCCGAATCGATGCTCGACGCCTCGGGCGCGGCCGCATCGCAAGGCACGCAGCACGCGCGCTGGTATCTCGACTATCTGTACTGCCGCGCGAAGGTGATGCAGCAGCAGATGCGCACGCAGGAGTTCTCGCACTACTACGGCCGCTACGCGCTCGCATCGATCCAGCACGTGCGCACCGATAACCAGTCCATGTCGGGCGCGCCGGCCGACGCGGCGAAGGCCGACCGCGCCGCACCGCGTTCCGACGACGTCAGCGCGCGGCTGCCGGCGAAGTACCGCCGCGCGTACCGCTACCTGATGGACAACCTCGACCAGAAGGATCTGTCGGTCCGCGAAGTCGCGTCGCACATCGGCGTGACCGAGCGCGCGATCCAGGCCGCGTTCAAGAACCATCTCGGACTGTCGCCGAGCGAACTGATCCGCCGCCAGCGGATGGAGCGAATCCGCGACGACCTGCTCGACGACGACACGCCGGTCACGCGCGTGCTCGACGTCGCGCACAAGTGGGGCGTGCGTCATCGCTCGACGCTGATCAACGGCTACCGCCGCGTGTTCGAGGAAGCGCCGTCGCAAACGATGGGCCGCTGATTTCCGTCCGCACGTCCGCGTGCGGCGACGACGACAACGCCGACCGGCCCAGCGCGACACGCGCATGAGCGGTCGGCGTTTCGTTTCGGCGGGCTGGGCGCGATGCCCGCGCCGTGTCATTCCCATGGCGATATTTCCGTCGTCCTGCTCGCCGTGCCCCGCCTCTTTCCTGTCATCCCCGATCCGGAATCCCACCATGTTCAAACCACCTCGTGCGCTGCAACTGGCGCTCCTTTCTGTCCTCGCCTCGAGCCCCGAAGCGCGGGCCGCGCCCGACTGCTTCGCGTCCGCCGCGTCGTACCAGCACGTCAGCCCGCTCGTGCTGCGCGCAATCGCGTGGCAGGAATCGCACGGCAAGGCCACGGCGATCCATCGCAACACGAACGGCTCGACCGACTATGGAATGATGCAGATCAATTCCGTCCATCTGCCGACGCTCGCGCACTACGGCGTCTCGCAGCAGGACCTGATGAACCCGTGTTCGAGCGTCTACGTCGCCGCGTGGCGGCTGCACAAGATGATGGTCAAGTACGGCAACACCTGGGCGGCGGTCGGCGCCTATCACTCGGAAACACCGGCCGAGCGCGATCGCTACGCGCACTCGATCAAATCGCTCGTCTTGCGCCTGTCGAACGTGCCGCCGGCGCTGGACGAATGAGGCCGAGCGAGGCGCGTGCCGCGGCGTTCGTGCCGTGGCCGTACGACGCGAATCGGACCGAATGCTTCGTATCGCGAAGCATTCGTCTTTGTGGAAGCCGATAGGTATCGATGCGGCGATCGATGACGGCGTAGCAAAGCGGATTGGCAAATACAACGATGCGCGGCGCGATGCACGACGTACAGGGAATTCGACGGCGCGATCCGGCGACGTAAACCAGAAAACCCGCAGGCGCTGCCTGCGGGCCATGATTTCGCGAATCGGGTGTTCGGCAACGGCGATGGTGGTGAATTCGGGCCATGCGGCCCGAGCACCACCTTCGCTTATTGCCCCTTCGCCGCGTCCTTGATGTTGTTGACGCCGGCATTCGCGACCGATGCAAGCGCGCCCGTCAGCGCCTGGCTCTGCTGGATCAGCGCCGCGTTGAGCGTATTTTCGTTGTTGATACGGGCCATCTCCGTCTGCTGCTTCAGCATTTCATGCTGCTGCTGTTTCATCTGGTTGAGCTGGCCGCCGGCTATGCCCGTGCTGAAGGGCGTAGGCGAGATCATGTTCGCCGCGAAGTCGAGTGCCGGAGCGAACGGCAGCGGCGCATGCTGGGCGAACGTATGAAACGCGTCGCTCGCCATTTCCGTGCCCATATCGCGTGCCCGCTGGCCCATGTCGTGCATGACCTGCGGCTCTTTGGACATATTGAGGAACGGGTTGTTGAGCGGCCGACGCCCCGTCGGTGCGCTACCCATGCCACCCTGACCATCGTCGATCCCCCCCTGCCGCGGACGCGGGCCGAGACCGCTGAGCCCATCCATCTGCGCATTGCTTCCCCGCCGGGGCGGCACTGGAGGCGGTGTGCGTTTTTGTCCCGGAACTTCCCGGGTGGTAGGGAGATGGCTAAATGAATCGCCAGCGCCTTTAACTGTAGCTACCATGATTCGGCTCCTTCTGTGAAATTACGAGATCCGTCACCGTCGATCAGGAAGCGATGACCAGGCTATACGGCTTCCGCACCCCACCTACGCGGAGCGCATCGGGAAATGCCTCTGAAGAGTAGGCGTTTCGTCGCGAACGCCACTCTCCCGACGCGACGTCGCGAACAAAATTGCGAAGCCGGTATGCACCGCGCTTCGCATCCGCCGGTTTCCTCGCGCGCCGCAATCGCCTGCTTCGCCTATTCGCAGCCAACTTCGTGTCGCCTAGGTCCGGTCAGCCGATCGGCCCTACAGTCGTCGATACCGGAGGCCGATGAGGTTCGGTCACGCAACCGGCACATTGCGATACGGAGATGAGCATGTCCACGACGGCAATTCAGGGGAGCGTGTCCCCCTTCATGACCGACCTCGGCGGGGTCGGCGGCACGGATAACAGTCAGCTCGAACAGTTCCTCGAAGCACTGATCCAGGAACTGCAGCAGATCCTCATGCAGATGAACGGCGGTTCGGACGACTCGGGCAGCGGCCCGAGCGGCATCGGATCGACGCCGCCTGCGTCGATGCCCCAGCCGCAGTCCTTCGCGCCACCGCCGACGGGTGGCGGCGGCAGTGGCGGTGGCGGCGGTGGCCCATCGGGCAGCGGCGCCACGCCGGCGGTCGGAGCACCTTCGAGCGGTGGCGGTGGTGGCGGCAGTAGCAGCGGCGGCAGCGTGCCGAACGTGTCGGGCGGCAGCGCCGCACAGGCGATCACGCAAAACCTCGAACAGACCTTCGGCCTGACGGCAACGCAGGCCGCCGGCGTGCTCGGCAATCTGCAACAGGAAAGCGGCCTGCAAGGCAACGTCAACCAGGGCGGCGCGACGGGCGCCCCGTCGAGCAACTTCGCGGACGACAACAACAACGGCTGGGGTCTCGCCCAGTGGGGCGGTCCGCGCAAGCAGGGCGAAATCGACTACGCGCAGCAGCACGGTCTCGATCCGGGCAGCCTGCAAGCCAACCTCGGCTTCATGGACCAGGAACTGAAGACCGACTACAGCAAGACGATCACGGACATCAAGGGCACGTCCACGGCCGAACAGGCGGCGCTCGTCTGGGACAAGGACTACGAACAGGCAACCGATCCGGAAATGTCGAACCGCAACAAGTACGCCGAGGAGTTCCTGAGCCAGGGGCTCTAAAGCCGGTCACGTACTCCGGGTTGTCCAGCCCGGATTCACCCCGCCCGATTCGTCGAGGCGGGATTTTTTCGTGCTCCGAATAATATGAGCCGGATGGCCGGGGCGGTTGCCGCATTCCTCAACCGCCCCACGCTCGTTCAACGATTTATCTGCGTGAACCGGTAAGTCCTGTTTTTCTCCGCTCCGCTTCCGCTCACACCGTCAAAACGGAACTTCGCACCGGGGAGCGTCAGCCACTGCAGTTTTTTGTCGTTATCGCCCCTGTGACCATACAGGTCTCGCGCATCGACGGGAATGCCCTTCTTCAGCGTGATTTCCATTCGATAACCGTCATCGCCACGACGCTCGCCACCGACGAAGACAACGCCCGGCTCCGTGTATTCGCGCCCCTTGACCAGTTGATCCGGATGCTTTGCACCGCCAGGAAAGACCGTGGCATAGCGCTCGCGACTCGTCTCAGACTCAGCGTGGGCTCGCGCAAGACTCTCGACGATCTGCGCACATTCGATCAGCGTTTTTTTGGTCTCGATCCCATCCTTCGGGGCTCGCATCGCGTCCTGATAGCGGGAATATCCAGGCTCAATCAGTTTCGCGACGACCTTTTCGTCATCGGTCATGTTTCGCTCGTCGGCCCGGATCACATGGCGTTTCCTCATCTGGGTATCGAACATCTGCTTGATACGGGCATAGTTGCTCCTCCCTCTCTATGCGCCGCGCGGTGGTCTGTTCCGGTCGGCGTCGAGGGCTGCGTGTCCTGATGCCGAGCGTATGCAGGGGAGCCGGATTGGATTCGCATGGATACCTTGAATTCGATGTTGACGACAACCTAGTCTGCAGACCCAATCCGCATCGATCGCCGGAACTTACGAATATCGATGCCATGGCGCGAAGCAATCGCACGAGCGTCGCCGCCAGATTCGCGGCCGACGACAACAGTTCGGATGACGGACGCGGCGCGACGCGCCGGACGGCTACGCTGAGAGGTCATGCCGTATTCGTCCATCGCTGCCTTCGAGGAGCATCCACCATGCGATTCGCATTTGCCGGCTTCGACCGCTGGCGCGTCGTCTTCGATACCTTCGTCGCGGCCGGCTGGGAGCCGGTCGCGCTCTACACGATTCCCGTCGACAACCAGACCGAATTCAACAGCGAGATGGTCGAGCGCGCGGCCAAACTGCGCATTCCCGCGCGGCTGTCGCGAATCGACGACGACGATCTGCGCTGGCTTGCATCGCAAGGTTGCGATGCGCTCGTCGTCTCCGGCTACGACTGGCGCATCCCCGACTGGCGCGGGCACCTGCGCTACGCAATGAACTTCCATCCGTCGCCGCTGCCCGAAGGCCGCGGGCCGTACCCGGTGATGCGCGCGATCCTCGACGACCGGCGCGCATGGGGCATCAGCTGCCATCGCCTCGACGCCGAGTTCGACGCCGGCAACGTGCTCGCGGCCGAGACCTTCCCGCTCGATGCCGACGAATGGCACGAGGCGCTGCAGCTGAAGCTGCAGATGGCGGCCGGCCGCCTCGCGTCGCGGGTCGCGCGCGACTTCGAGCGGCTCTGGCACGACAGCCGGCCGCAGCAGCACAGCAGCTACTGGCCGAAGCTCGAGGAAAGCGAGCGCACGCTCGACTTCACACGGCCCGTCGCGGATGCGATGCGTATCGTGCGCGCGCTCGGCCAGGTCGAATGCCTCGCGCCGCTGTTCGGCACGAAGGTCCACGTACGGCGCGCGATGGCGTGGCAAGCGGCGCACGACTACCCGCCGGGACAGATCGTCCATCAGTACCATCGCTGGATCGTGGTCGCCGTGGCCGACGGCTTCGTCGCATTGCTCGAATGGAGCCCGTTCAGCGCGGCGGCGCGGCTTCAGATGCGCGGCTAGGTCCGCTTCTTTGCCGCTGGCCATTGGCCGCGGCGCATGAACGCAAAAACGCTCGGGATGCCGGTGACGGCCCCGAGCGTTTCCGTTTTCATTTCCATGATGCCGTTCCCGTTGCCGCTTCCGTCTTTGCGCGCGGCGCGGCGGTGCCGCGTCATGCGATGCCCTGCCCGATCGTGCCGGATGCCGAGAGTGCCGCAAATGCCGCGAATGCCAGATACCGGCACACGGCGCCGAAGCGGAAAAGCAATACGGCCGCACCGCCCGTTCGGGCGATGCGGCCGTATCTCGTGATCCGGGTTGGGCGACCGGTCGCCGGCCGCCGGTCGGCGTCGCTTACTGCGTGCTCACACCGAGGATGCTGCTGGTGTTGATGCCGGTCAGGTGCTCGAACGCGATCGTGCCGCGCGTCTTGCCCGGGGTCAGCACATCGTCGCCGCCGAGCGCGTTCTTCAGCGCGTTGCGTGCGTCGCTGTTGATCTTGCCACCGCCGTGCTGGTTCGCGGTCTGCTGCAGCTGCGAGCCGAGCGCCGAGCCCGTTCCCGTGCTGATCTTGCCCGAGCTGATCGAGTTCGCGAGTACGTGCGTCGCGGTGTTGCCGTCGCCGTGGGACAGCGCGCTCTCGAACGCCTGGAAGCCGGCCGGGTCCTGCTGGCTGAACGCCGACAGCGCCTGGCTTTCGCCCGCCTGCTGCAGCGGCTTGCCGTCGGCGGTGAGGTCGCCCGAGGTGCCCGCTTGCGGCGGCATCGAATACGCAGGCGGCTGTGCCATCATTCCGCCCATCTGCGGCTGCACCGGGTACCCCATACCGCCCGAGGCCATCGGGACACCACCTGCCTGCGGCGACACCGGATACCCCATCCCGCCCGAAGCCATCGGGACGCCGCCCGTCTGCGGCGGCATCGCATACGCGGGAGCCGCCGCGCCCGTGCCGCCGGCCGGCACGTTACCGGCCTGGCCGAGGCCGCCCTGGGCCGCCCACCGGAAGTTGCTGGCGGCCGACTTGCCGTCGGTGCCCGCCACGTCGTGCGTTTCGATCTGCTGGTAGACGCTCGGGTTCGCCATCATGTACTGCGCCGCCTGCTGGACCATCGGCGGCGTGCTGCCGTTCGCGTTCGTCGCGAGCTGGTACATCGCGTCCGGATCGGTCGCGCCGATGTTGTTCTGGTCCATGTACGACGCGAGCACGCCCGATGCGTTCTGCGCCGTCATCCCACCCGTGGCCGGCTGGGCGCCACCCATCGTCGACGGCATCGCGCCGCCCGTTTGCGCCGGCATCGCACCGCCGGTCGTCGGCGCCGCACCGTTCGGCGTCATGGCCGACGGCATGGCCGGCATCGACGGCGCCGCGCCGGAACCGGCGTTCTGCATCTGCTGCAGCATCTGGCTCAGTTCCTGGATCAGGTCCTGAATCAACGTTTGCTGGTCGCCACCGCCGTTCGCCGCCTGCTGCTTCAGGGCGTTCAGATAGAGAGTCGGATCGGTCGGGTAATTCTGAAACGTGGTGTTCGAAATCATGATGTTTTCTGCCTGTGAGGTGAGGTCAAGAAGGTTTTACGATTACTTCCCAGCGAATCCAGTCTATGAGCGCGATTTCGGTTTCTCGCTCTCCGGTGCGAACATCGCGCTGGAAATGCGAACTGACTCGCGGCACGCGACGACGCGGGTTTACGCACGAACCCACGACATCCCGGCCGAGAACCCGGCGGTATCCTGTCCTGCTGAAGCCGTCTGACTGACGGCAGGCTCGGGTGTCGGTTCGGGTGCGGCGCGCAGGTCGGATTTCGCCGCGCGTTCGAGCA
Organism: Paraburkholderia sp. Cy-641; assembly: GCF_011752945.1. Taxonomy (NCBI): domain Bacteria; kingdom Pseudomonadati; phylum Pseudomonadota; class Betaproteobacteria; order Burkholderiales; family Burkholderiaceae; genus Paraburkholderia; species Paraburkholderia sp. Cy-641. The sequence goes on along the minus strand of NZ_VWWM01000015.1, from coordinate 137,548 downwards.
GCCGGAAGCCGATGCGCGCCGCGTCCGGGCTCTCGCGCTGCTCCGCGGCCATGCGCGCGTAGCTGTGCCACAGCGGGTCTTCGAGGCCGAACAGGCAGAGCGCCATCAGCGCCGCGTGCAGCCCGGAGCGCTTGATCTGCTCGTCCTCGTCTTCCAGCACGCGGCGCGCGTCCATCCATTTCTGCCGCCGCACGTAGCGCCACGCGGCCACCGTGCCGACGCCCGACCACTTCGGCCGCAACACGCGAATGGCATCGAGCAGATCCTCGAAGTCCGATTCATTGTCGAGTTGCGACGCCGTCCACAATACTTTCGTGAGGCCGCTGGCTACGTCGTCCCTGCATCCTGTGTCAGTCACGATTTCCTCGTTTGCTTGGAGTGCTGTAATCAAAAAGTGCGCGTCGACGACGCGCGGCCGTCGAGTGCATTGCGGCCGGATTCACGCTCGTACCGCAGGGACATCCCCTTGACGCCGAGTTTCCGGCATCCGCCGCGCCATCGTGCTTCCGATGCGAACGAATCGATCGCGGGGCGAAGATGGCGGCGCGGGTTGCCGGGTGGACGGCCGGCCACGGCGATGCCGGCAAGTTCGCGTTGTCGGCCGATACTTCGCGCGGGTTATCCGGTCGTCGAAAAGGACTGCATAACGTTGTGCCATATGCCTTGTATCGGACAAGGCCATCAATCAAATACGGAGACACCATGGACAACGGCATCGGCTCGCCGCGGCGGCACAGCACTCCCTACCCCGGCAGTTCGGCGACCGGCGGCGAGAAGCCGTCCCAAACGAATGCATCCCGAGCAGCGGCCGCGACCCGCTCCCGGCCGTCGTCGATGCCGGCTGCCCTCGATACGCTGTCGACGCTCACGGCCCGGCCTCGCCCGGGCGCCGCGCCCCTCGACGCCGCGCCGGCGATCCCGCGCAGCACGCCTGTCGCGGCGGCCCGCGAAGCAGCGCCGGTGGACGCAGCCACGCCCGGCTCGCGACAACTGCACACGCTCCTCGCCGGCTATTTCGCGCCGCACCGGAAGAACGGCAACGACGCCATGATCGACAGGCTGGTCGAGAACCGCGCACGGCAACTGGACGAGATGGGCGAGACGGCCGAATCGGTCGCGGCGGTCTTCACGAAGGCGAGCCGCATGGACGCGCTCGCGCGAACCGCGTCGGGCTTCCTCGGCTCGGTGCCGTTCGGCGCCGCGACGCTGGTCGAGGACGCCGCGCCGGTACTGACCGCGTTCGCGAAGACGCCGTTCGAGAACGGCGCGATGGGCGGCGTCGTGTCCCAGGCGTTCGACTCCGCCGGCGAACGGCTGCTGCGCAACGCGCTCTCGGATACGCAGTGGCTGTCCGCGCCGTCCGACCCGCCCGCCGGCCACCCTGCCGCCGCTGACGATGCCAACGCCAACGCCGATGCCGAACGCGCCGCGGTGATGCGGGACATGAAGACGAACAGCGCGCCGAGCCCGCTGCGGGCGCACGTCGAAGCAGGCGTCGCGATCCAGACGTTCAGCCTGCGCAACCTCGCGCGCACGGCGACCGATGTGGCGCTCACGCATTTCAGGGGGGCGCCGCTCGCGGCCCGCGTCGATCTGTGGATGTCGGCGGTCGGCTCTCCGATGGCGGGCGGCGCCAACGCGCTGGCGAAACACTGGCTGGACCAACAGCACCACCGCGTCGGCCCCGAATACCTGCTCGCGCGCGCGGACTGGCGCGATCAGTACCAGAGCCTGAAGCAGGCGACGTGGTCCGGCGCGGCAGCGAACGGGCTCGGCCGGCTCGCGCGGATTCCGCTCGACGTCGCGACGAGTGCGACGAGCGCCGCGCAATCGCTGCTGGACCCCGCCAATCTTGCGAAAGGCGCGGTGCTCGGCGGCGGCTTCGGCGCGGTCAGCGCCGCCGTCACCGCGGCGGCGAAGCTCGCCGCGCAACACGGCCTGTCGCCAACCGCCACGGCCGCGATCAGGCAGGGTGTGCAGACGGCGACGTCCGCCGCCGTGTTTCCGGCGTTGACCTCGGCGGCTATCTCGGCGGACGGACTCGCGAAGCAGGCGGGTGCGGCCATCGACGCGGTCGGCGGGGCGCTCGGCGGCGGCGTGTCGAGCGTCGCGAACGCGGTGCTGACGGGCATCGGCCACGCCGGCGGCACTGCCGCGCAAACGTTACACAGCGTGCCGGGCACGCTCGACACCATGGTGAACGGCGCAAGCGATGCCGTCACGAGCCTGCGCCGGCGCGCTGCGCCGCAACGCGGCACCTCGCTGTCGGCGGCCGAGGACGCAGTCTGACGGGACACGCATTCGTCAGTACGCGAGGCGGGGCGCGGCTCGCGAGGCCCAATGGCGACCGTGACGGTTCGGGCCTCGCACAAGTACCGCGACAAGCCGCATTCGCAAATCGCAACGTTGTTTCGTGCCGTATTCCGACGCCGCCGGCAACCCGCATAGAGTGTCGGCGACGTATCGTCCATTCGGCCATTGAGCGACGATCGCACACGCGTGGAGCGGCACCGCGAGCAACGAGGCGGCCGACCATCTCAACCGAAGTCGTCATGGCAAGGGGCGATTCGCATGCCACGGAACATAGCGCCGTTTTCCTCGGCAACGCTCAACCACGCCGTCCACGCGAACACGCCGCCCGCCACCGCGACGCCGCCTGTCGCGCATCCGACCGACAGGCCGGTCGTGGTCCCCGCCAACGCGATCGTCGGTCCGCTGGAAGGTTTGCTGCGCGTCCCGGAGCGGTGCAACAAGGTCAGCAATTTCGTGTCGCGAGGCCGCTCCGCACCCGGCTCGACGACGACGTTACGGCATTTCAGGACCCAGGAGGAACTCGCGCTCGCCGCACGGTTCGAGAGTCAGTTGCACTCCACGGACGGAGTCGATTTTGCGAACCTGATCGCGCAATATTTCGGCGTACAGGTCAACCCGGAAACGAAACGCGCGATTCGCGACGCGATCCCGCTTTATTCGGTGCAACTCGTTCCCGCCAACGGCGTGAAGGAGGTGTTTCGCGGCGTTGGACTGACGCCGGCGCTGGTCGGCGAAATTCTCGCCCAGCCGACCGGCATCGCGAGCCGCCGGTTCGCGCACAGCCTGCTCCACGGGTTCCAGAACGCGGACGGCACCTATCGCCTCGGCCACGGCATCGCCAGCGTGTCGACGTTGACGGGCGTCGCGAAAAACTTCGCAGCGAAGGAGTCGAAGCCGGAACGCGGCCTGCAACCGGTGCTCATGCATCTGAGTCTTTTCGGAGATCGAGGCGAGCTGGCTGGCGCGCGCGGTGTCGCTTTTGCTATCAGCACGCTGCCGCAAGAGACGCACAGCGAGCACGAAATCGTGCTCGACGTGACCAATCGCTACGAAATCACCGGGACGTCGACCGATGCCAAGAACCGTCTCGTCGTGCATATCAGTGCGTTCGGCAAGGCCGCCGCCGACCGCTCCCGGCTCGTCGCGACCGACAACTGGCCGCAGGTCGGCAAACAGGCCGGCAGCAACAAGGGTGGCCGCTTCGTCGACGGCATCGGCACCGAGTGGTACGTGAAGTCGTCCCAGTCGGAAGATTTCTCGCGCAACGAATGGCTCGCGGCCGAGCTTTATCGCGCCGCGAACGTCCTGGTGCCGCAGCTCGCGATGGTCACTCGCGGGAACCAGCCCGCGATCGCGTCGCGCATCATGGGCAAGCTGCGCACGAATCCGGCGGCGCTCCAGAGCGGCAAGGTGCCCGGCGCGCACAGCGGCTTCGCAGCCGACGTCTGGCTCGCGAACTGGGACGTCGTCGGGCTCGAATACGACAACCTGCTGCTCGATGCGGCCGGACGAGCGGTACGCGTCGACGTCGGCGGCTCGCTGATCTTCCGCGCGATGGGCGGACTCAAGGGCGATCGTTTCGACGACGAGGCGTCCGAACTGCTGTCGATGCTCGACCAGCAGATCAATCCGCAAGCAGCCAGCGTCTTCGACTCGCTCAACCTGGAGCAACTGAAGCAAGGGATTCGCGCGATCGAGCGGATTCCGGACCAGCAAATCGCCAACCTTTGCGCCAGGGGCCCCGGCGATCCGGCCCAGCGGCTGGCGCTCACGAGGCGGCTCATCATGCGCAAGCGCCGGCTCGTGCAGGAACTCGAACGCGGGCTGCCGCACTTCCATCCGCGCAAGAACGACGACGGCAAGCTCGTCATCATCAGGAATCCGGGCGTGCCCAGCGCGGCACAGGCGTGGCGCGCGCCCGCGCCCGTGCTGACCTGCACGCCCGGCGCGGCGCTGCCGGAAAGCCTGAACGGGATCGCGCTCAAGCCGTCGTTCGCGCCAAATTCGGCGAACGCGTGGACGCTCCTGCATGCCATCGCCGAACGGATCGACGAGCCGGCGTTTCAACCGCATCCGGAAAAATCGAGCGCGGTCGGCACAATCGTTATCGAGCACGACGGCCGTATCTGGCTCATCGAGCCGACCAATCACATCGGCGACTATCAGCAGACATTTCCGAAGGGCGTGGCCGATTCGACACTCTCGATGCAAACCAACGCGGTGAAAAAAACACGCGAGAAAACCGGCCTGAGAGTCGAGTTGACGGCGTTCCTCGGCGACTTCGATCGGAGCAGCAGCCGGACTCGCTACTATCTCGCAATGCGTAAGAGCGGCACGCCCTGCGACATGGGATGGGAGACGCAGAGCGTCAAGCTCGCCACGCCCGACGCGGCGCCGGCCCTGCTGAACCAGTCGATCGACCGGAAGATCCTGGGCGCCGTCGGCAAGCACGTTCACCCCGCGCGCAATGACGAAGGGCACGTCGTCATCATCAAGAAACCGTCGGTGCCGAGCAAGCCGGCGGACTGGGCGAAGCCCGGCGCGATGCTGGCCTTCACGCCGAGCGGCGCGACGCCGGCGATACTGAACAAGACGCCGTTCAGGCCCGTGCAGGCGCCCAGCGGCGACGCCTGGCGCAACTTCGGCAACACCGGCCATTTCGACGAGCCGGCATTCGATGCCCGCGGCATGAAGCCGGCGGCCGGTGTCGTGATTCTCGAAGCGGACGGCCGCATCTGGCTGACGGAGCCGACCAATCATCACGGCCGATACGAACATTCGTTCCCGAAGGGCAGGCTCGACGCCAATCTCTCGATGCGCCAGAGCGCGATCAAGGAAGCCTACGAGGAGACGGGCCTCGTCGTGGAGCTGACCGGATTCCTCGACGACGTGAACCGCACCACCTCGCGTACGCGCTTCTATGTCGGCAAGCGCATCGGCGGCACGCCGGCCGCGACGGGATGGGAATCGCAGAGCCTCAAGCTCGCCCTGCTCGCCGACGCGGAACGTCTGCTCAACATGCCGATCGACAAGTACCTGCTCGGCAAGCTCACGAACCGCATCCATCCGAGCCCGAAATCGGCCGGCATCTACGCGGTGATCGACCACCCGAGCGAGCCGACTTCCGGCGCGCAGTGGTGGCGCCCGGATGCCACGGTCGTCGTGGTGCCGGGCAGCCGTCAGACGATGCCGGCGGAACTGCACGGAATCGGCTTCGGAGCGGTTCAGGCGCCGCGCGACGCGCATGGCTGGAAACGCTTCGCGACCCGGCTGACCGGGAAATTCAACGAGCCGGCCTTCGCGCAGTCGGCCGGCAGGAAATCCGGCGCCGGCGCGATCGTGATCGAAAAGGACGGGCGCGTGTGGGTCGTCGAACCGACCAATCATTTCGGCGATTACCACCAGACCTTTCCGAAGGGACAGTGCGAGCCGACCCTCGATTTCCGCGAAACCGCGATCAAGGAAGTATTCGAGGAAACCGGCCTGCACGTCGAGCTGACCGGCTATCTGGGCGATTACCAGCGCGACACGAGCAAGACGCGCTACTACATCGCGAAGCGGGTCGGCGGCACGCCGGTGCAAATGAGCTGGGAATCGCAGAGCGTGCGCCTCGCGCCGCTGACGGCCCTGGCGGATCTGCTGAACCGCGACGTCGACCGCTCGATCCTCGCGGATCTCACGCGACTGTTCCATCCGCGCAAGGACGAGCGCGGCAACAGGGTGCTGATCAATACGCCGACACTGCCGAGCGCCGCAACGAGCTGGGCGGACCCGCAACGAACGGCGACCTTCGTGCCCGACGGCAAGGTGCCCGCGACGCTCAACGGCATCGCGCTGCAGCGCTGGAGCGCACCCGCCACCGCGAGCGGCTGGGCGGCGCTCAACGTCGCGTCCAGCCAACTCCGGGAACCGTCATTCACGCCGAAACCCGGCTTGAGGAGCGGCGCCGGCGTCGTGATCTGCGAGCCGGACGGACGGATCTGGTTCACCGAGCCGACCAACCACTTCGGCAACTACACGCTGCTGTTTCCGAAGGGTGAAGCCGATCGCGAGTCCGGCTCGTTCGCCCAGAATGCCGCACGCGAAGCCTTCGAGGAAACCGGGCTGCGCGTGCAGATCATCGGCTTCGTCGGCGACTTCGACCGCGATACGAGCCGCGCCCGCTACTACCTCGCGCGCCGCACGGGCGGCACCCCGGCCGACATGGGATGGGAGTCGCAAAGCGTGAAGCTGATGCCGCCCGAAGCCGCGTCGACGGCATTGGACCAGCCGGACCGGCCGGTCGACAAGGCGATCCTGAAGCGCGCCCTCACGCATTTCCACACTGACGGCCGCGAGGTCGCATTCATCAGCAATCCGGTTCGACCCAGCGCGCCCGATACGTGGAGCAACGCGTCGGCGTCGGCCGTATTCGTGCCGCGCGGAGCGCTGCCGCCATCGCTGAACGGCACGCCGTTGTCGAGCTGGACGGCGCCCACCGACGCAACCGGATGGCGGCACGCCGCACGCTCCTCCGTGACATTCGCCGAGCCGCGCTTCCAGTCGGTCCCCAACAAGGACGATGCGTCCGGCGCCATCGTGGTCGAGCCGGACGGACGCATCTGGACCGTCGAACCGCTCGATCACGCGGGCGGCTACGACCATACGCTGCCGAAAGGCAAGCGCGCGCCCGAGCTGTCTCCCGCCGAGAATGCCGTGCGGCGAACCTACGAAAAGACTGGCCTGCACATTGAGCTGACCGACCTGCTGGGCGACTTCGAACGCAGCACGAGCAAGGCGCGTTTCTATCTGGCACGCCGCATCGGCGGCACGCCACGCGATATGGGCATCCAGTCCCAAAGCGTGCGCCTCATGCCGCTGAGCGCGGCACGAGTGTCGTTATCGGCTTCGATCGACAAAAAGATTCTCGAACGGCTGATCCGCGTGCTCGGTCCACAGCACGGCATAACGGGCGGCTGGCCGCTCGAGCCCTCGCTGCCGGCCGACGCGAAGCGGCGCGTCGTCTCGCTGCAGGCTTCGATACGTGGCGCGTTGCAGCGGCGCAAGGTCCGCGTGCGGCAGAAGGACGACGTGGTCAGCGTCGACATTCACGGCGACAAGAAACTGTTCGCCAGCCTCGGCTTCGCGCATCTGCATACGACGTTCCCGAAGACGATGCACTACATGGCCGTCGATCCGAACGCCTTCGAGGCGAATCTCGTCGGCGGCGACAGCCGGCGGTATCCGGTCCAGAAGCCGGATGGCGTCAACACGCAGGCGCTGTTCGGCGGCACGCATCTCGAGACGTCGCCGCTTCACGCGCTAACCAACGGCACGTTCTACAACCACAACGACGACGCCGATCGGGGCCAGCGCCAGAGCGCGGCCATCGGCGAGGCGAAGTACCTCAAGGTGTCGCGCCCGTCGGTGACGATCGACCCGCAATATGCCGACGAGTACGCGAAGGTCGATTTCGGCAGCACGTCGTTCCACAGCGGCCCGATATTGTCGGAAAACGGCATGCGGAAATTCCGCGAGGACAAGCTCGCCGAGATGCGATTCCAGTATGGCGAGAGCGTCAGCAGGCCCGGCGGCCTGCATCACGCGAACCACCCGAATCCGCGCACCGCGCTCTCGATGCCGTACGGCATCGGCCGCGGCATGAACACCTACGAGGCACCACCCGCGGTGGGTCATCCTAAGCCGGACGACAGCGCGCACTGGGATGCCGTGCGCATGGTATCGGTCACCGCGAAGGTCCGCGGCGCACAGGGAGACGGCGCGACCCTGCCGGAGCTCTCCGCGATCATGGCGCGCATCGAGCGCTTCAACAAAACCTGGCATTCCAGGGCATTGCCGTGGTCCATCAATCTCGACGGCGGCCGGTCGGTCTACAGCGCGGTGATCTATCGCGACGGCCGCAAGGACGAAATGCCGTTGCCCTCAGGCAATCAGGGCGTTCCGAACTTCGTCGCCCTGTCGCGCAAAAGCGGATAGGAAAGATTCGGCGGCCGGTACGGCCCATGCGATGTCGGCTCGGCGCGCGAGGCGCGCCGAGCCGACGCGTCCTGACTATCAGGATTCCGATGCAGTATCGTCGCCGGACACCTTCCTGTCGCCGTTCAGATCCACGCCCGCCGCCGCGAAAGCCGCGTCCCGGTGTGCTCGCAGCGCATCCGGATCGATATGAGGCCCGTCGTTCAGGCGATTCTCGCTCGCGCGCAGCCCGTTCTGCATAAATTCGTCGGTGAGGGCGTAGGTCTCGAATGCCCGAACCTTCGGACGCGCGGCCGTAATCAGGCGGTCGTAGTTGCCCGTCGACAGCGCATCCATCGTCGGCTGATCGAGTTTAGCGAACAGCGGCTTGTAGAGTTCGGCGGTCTGCGTCCAGGTGCCCGTTTCCCGAGGATTCAGCGCATCCGAACCGAAAACGAAGCGGGTCGGAAAATCGCGGATCAATCCAGCGAACGCCTCGATCGACTCCTTGTCGGGAATCTGCTTGCCCTTGGCATCGAGCAGGAAATTGCCGTCCTCGCCCTGCTGGTTGACGATCTGCTCGGCCACGCGCGACCACGATATGTCGATGTTCACGTGCTTCATGTCCGGGTCTTCGAGAACGCGGCGAAGATTGTTCGCATGATCCTTCGGTTTGGCCACGAAACGGCCGATGCCGCCGAAGTGTGCCCAGATCAGCGTCGTGTCCTTTACTTCCGGAGATTTGAACAGCTTCCTGAGATTCTCGAAGTGTGCCGGCGCATCGAGAGCCTGGCCCTGCTCGCTGCGAGTCCGCTGATTGTCGAGCGAATCGACGTCGCAATGCAGCACCACCGGCAGGCCGGCCACCCCCGCCGTGGCGACGATGTTCTTGAACGACTGGATGTTGTCGGTCAGGTTCGCCTGGCGCGCGCCCTCGTATTGATTCTCCACCAGCTCCTTGTGGATCGTGACCTCGCCCACGCCGGTAAACATGCCCTTGTGGTGCGCCAGCTTGAACAGCAATGCCTGGGCGCTGAGCGGCGAACCGAGATGCAGCCCCGTAATCATCGGATCGAGACGATCGCGCTGGGCATCGCTCAGTTTTGCCATGTTCATGAACAACGCGGTGTCCGCATCGACCTGCTGGTTCAGGATCAGATGAGCCTTCTTCGAGAGTCGCGCGAGGCCACCGTCCATCATCTCGGGGCGCGTGATGTTCGTATCGCTCGACGGCACGTAATACGATTCAGGCGGAATATGATTGTGATCGGGGTTCCCGCAGGGTGCCGCGTCGGTGGGAATCGGCATCAGCACGCTGCGATGCACGCCAGCCTCGTCCATCATCTTCAGCATCTGCTCCGGGCTCATGCCCTGCTGAACATAGTTGGTCGGATGGAAATGGGAATCCGACCAGCTCGGCTTGCCGTTCCTGCCGATCAATTCGGGAAACTGATAGCTGTTGGTCTCCACATTGGACGGCGATTCAAGCGCGGACTGCTGCAAAGGCGCACGAAACCGCAATGTCCGCGTGCTGCCGTCGGGGAACCGCTTCGTCGCCGCCATCTCGACCGCGCCGTCCCTGGCCTCGCTACGTTGCGGCATGCTCAGACCTTCGTTGCGCGCCCCCTTCGACTCGCGAGAGAACGCGCTTTTTATGCTGCCAAGCGCGCCCATGATGGCATTCCCTCCGGAACGCCGGGGCGGAATATTCTCGACGGGCTTCCTGTTCTGTTCGGGAATGCTAGATTGCTGTTCAATCGACCGCGCCGTTGTCGACGGCGAGTTTCCAATTCTCTGGCTGGACATTGTGTCTCCTTGTTTAATGCTTTCGTACGAAAATGCGAGGAATCGCGCCTCGCCGCGTGGAAATCAATTTGCAACAAAATGTTGCCTGCCACACAACCGCAATAATTAAAGAATCCGAAGCATTCGATCGAAACACGAAGACCGCGTTGCACCGGCAACGGGACCGGCTGTTGCAGCAAACAATCCCCTTTCATTGACCAGCAATCCGAAACAAAATAGAAAGAAAAAAAAGTCGCCCGTTCGAGCCATGCCGAACAGGCGACTTTTGAATAAGCGACTTTTCCGAGGATGCCGGCCACGTCGCTGCACGTCGCCGACACGCGGTCAATTTTCGGCCGGCAACGCGTGCAGTTGATGCGGCGTCAGCACTTCGTTGACCGTCTGCGCCGTCAACACCGTGTCGGGGCCGACCACGTCGCGAATGACCGTGTTTTCGAGCAGGTACAGGAAGCGGTTCTTCCAGCTGTCGTTCGCTTGCAGGATCGCGCTGATCGCCCGGCTGCATTCGTCGTATCGGGCCCGATCTTCCGGTGTCGTCGCCGCGCCGGCGACATGGATCTCCCGCAGCGACAGCAGCGTATTGATCTTCTCCACGGCGACCGGCGTGATGATCTGGCGATCGGCAATCAGCAGATTGCCCTTGTCGGCCTCGCCTTCGCAAAGGTTCAGGAACGCATTGAGCTTTCTCTCGCCCTCGGCGCCGCCGCCCAGCGAAGCGATCCACGAGCGCCGGCGCTCCGGCCTTTCGGTCCGCACGGTCAGATCCTGCACTCTGACGCTTTCGTCGTCCCACACGGTCGTGGGCGCGATCTTGCCGTCCTCGGTGGAAATGCGCGCCGTTCCGCCGCGCGCCACCGGCACGGTCACGACACTCACGCCGACGACGGGAATCGACGGAAACGAGATCGTCGCGACTGGTCCCTGCGCCTTGCTGACCGTCGGCACGCCGACGGCGATCGATGCGCTGGTCGTCGCGGAAGCCGCGAACGTATTGTTGGCGATGCTCGTCCTGATGGTGCCGGCGCCCACGTCGCCGCGTCCCGACGCGGTATAGGACGCCGCGCCGCCGAGGCTCAGCGACACGCCCGGTTTCCAGTTGTTCGCGTCGCCGCGCAAGCCGACGGTGACGGTGAAACTCGGACCGCCGCTGTAGCGCGTCACTTCGAGCGGGCTGATCGACAGCTCGGGATTGGCGGCATGCTGTTCGCACAAACGGTCGAACAGATCTTCCGGGGTCGCGGGGCGGTCGCCGCGTCGGCCGAACATCGCGTCATAGCCAGCCAGCAGTTGCGTGCGCCATGCTTCGGGCTGACCCGACACCATGCGGGAGCGCAGCGTCCACCCCTTCGAGACGGTGGCGTCGCCGTTCATCCACAACTGCCCTGTGACCGTGCCTTGCGCCTTGACGACCTGCGGCGCCCCGATATTGGCGGTAGCGACGGTCGCCCAGCCCGCGTGCCCGCCGACGCCGTAGCCGCGCGTCACGTCGAGCGACCCCGCGATGGCGGTGGAACCCGCCACGACCGATCGTACCCGGCTTCCGGCCACCGCCACGTCGGGCCCCATCAGTAGCGACATGTCGGCGCTCTCGCCCGGCATCTTCGGCAAGGCGGGCTTGATATCCTCCATCGCCTTTCTGATCGCCAGCGGGACATTCATATTGAAACCCATGCGCTCGGTGCGCTGCATGATGACCGGATACGTGGTGCGGGCTCCCATGATCGCGGCGCGAACACCGTCGACGAAATCGTCCGCGTCCGGCTCGATGCCCGACGTCAGCGCCGCCAACTGGTCGTGCACCGGCCCGTTCGTGATGCCGCCGTGGCGGGCCCAGGCACGCAAGGTGTCGACGCCCATCGGACCGATCTGCGCGAATTCGGCGGAATGCTTCACGTCGTCGACGGTACGGCCGAGCTTGCCGGCCACGGTTCGGACGAGTTCCTCGCGCTCGTGCTCCGACAGTGGCGTGCCTCTCGTCCATCCCTGGGCATGACCGGCAGCCGTCGGCTGACTGCTCGATGCGGTCCAGTATTCCAGCGCGCTGGCACGCAGTTCGTTCTCCAGCGCATTTCCCGGGGCCGCCCGCAAATGGGCGGCCACCGCCGTTACCGCATCGTTCAGTTTTACGGTGTCCAACTGGCCGCCGGCGAAGGTGTTGCCGTGTCGCTCGAAACGATTCAGCGAGGCCAGGCGATCGCCGTGTTCAGTGCCCGGCGATACGTCGATGCCGACGTCACCGAGCCACGCGCCCAGCGTCTTGAGGTCCACCGATTCCAACGCGCCGACCTGCCGCCCAAGTTCGCGAAGTTGCTGCGCATCGTGAGTGATGCCGAGCCCCTGCTGAGCCGTGCGCGCGATTTCCGTCCGATCGTCGGCGCTGAATCGATGCGTATCCGCCCATCCCTGGGTTCCCACCTGCTTGCACCATGCAGCGACGGCAAAGGCACGCACCATGTTGCGGATCGTATCCGGCGACAAGGTCGCGCCAGCGGCGGCCGGATCAAAACCTCCGACGAGGGCACCGATCGAGCGCACGGCGGCCTGCTGGAATTCCAGGAAATCGGCTTTGGGCTCGCGCATCATCTGTCCGCCCGTGCCCTGTTTCAGCGAAGTCAGCGGCGTGCTGTTGACGACTGTGCCCAGCCCCAGCATGGAGCCGGCGGCGGCCGCGTTCAGTCCATCGCGCAGCATGCCGAACATCTCGGCGCTAAAGTCGCGGACCTGTGCCTCGTCGAAAATATTGTTGCGGGCAGGCAGGTATGCCTTGCCGAGATTTTTCTCCAGCTTCGCGCCCGGATTCTTGAGGAGTACGGCCGATGCGACCAAGGCACGGCCCTCGATCGAAGTCGCGAGCGCCTGCAACGACGGCTTCATGTAGGCGTCGGTCGGGATGTCGGCCTGGCGCTGCCCGGCGGGCAACGCGGTGTTGATCATCCGGATCAGTTCCTCGACCGTATCGGGAGCGGGCCCCGCCACCGGCGGCCAGCGCTGCAGCAGTCTTTCCGCACAGTTCATCTGCGTATTCAGCGCTTGCGATTGGGCCGCGTGACCGACGCGGTCCTGATCCCGGATGTCGGGCAAGTGGCGCAGCATGCGCACCGCGTCGAGACCGTTGCCGCCGTTGACCAGCGCACGCTGCATCGCAAACGCGTCGCGGTTCGCATCGGGCGTCGCGGCCGCCGGGTTGCGCATCGCATCGCATGCGGCACTCGCACGCATGGCGTCGCCGTTGCATACGCGAGCCAGCGCCAGCCCTGCCAGCGCCACATGCTCGTGATTGACGAGCTGCCCGGCCAGGGTGTCGAGCATCCGGCGCAGCGGCGCGTCGGCCGCGACAGTCGAGATGTCGCCGATGCCGAACTCGGCCGCTACCACGCGCTGCATTCCCGCGCGGGTCTTGATCTGCTCATGCGAGGTATAAGCGGAGTCCTTGCCCGATACACCGGTAAAACGGCTCAGCGCATGCTGGGCGACCCCGAACAACCCGTAGCCGTGGGTGCCGGTTCCTTCCGTCCGCGGCTTGTCGGCGTTTACCGGCGCTCTCGGACCGGTCGGCCGCGCGGTGGTTCTCGAACCGAACAATCCGAAATTCAGGGTAGTGGATGCAGGCCGGGCGAATCGAGCCAGTGAGCCGAGCACGCCGCCGGAACTTCGCTGGGTCGTTTTCGCCGCGACATCCTGGGGCATCTCGACCGGCTCAGGGGGGGCCGCCTGCTCAGGATTGCTGACCGAACCGCCCATCGGTCGCATGGCATAACTTTCCACTCTGGATGATGACATGATCTCCACTCGTTGTTATGTCATTAATGCGTTATTGATGGATCAAGGTCTCATATCCCGAGGCCGGATCGGGCACCCCCCGCGCAGTTTCATTGCGATATGCGAAGACAGCGGTGCGGGGCGGCCGGCATGCGGCCGCCCCGCACTCAGAACACCGTGCGCAAACTCAGGCTCGCGCCGAAGTTGTTGGCCTCGCCGCCGAACGCGAGCGGGCCGTTCGGATCGTTGACGGACGCGCCGCTCAGGTGGCTACGGTCCACCTCGAGATAAACGTCCGTGCGCGGGCTCAGCAGATAGTCGACGATCCCATAGACCGTCTGGATCGTGCCGTTCTGACCTGGCGCGACGTTGTTCGCGTGGTCGTACGCGTAGGACGCGATGAAACGCCATTGCGGCGCCGCCTTCCACGTTGCACCGACGCGCACGAACACGTCGTCGCGTGCCGACGTCTGCGGACCCGACAGCGTCGTCGCATTGCTGATGATGTTGGTGTTCGCGAGCGGGCCGCCGCTGTTCGATGCAGCGACCGAGAAGCCGGCGTCGCGGCGCGCATCGATGCCGTACAGATACAGGCCGACGGAGCCCCAGGCGTAGGTGCCGCCGGCCGAGCCGACCGTCAGCTTGTGGCCTGCGCCGTCCTTCGACTCGGCGCCGCTGATGCCGACTTTGCCGCCCGCGAAGTTGTAGATCAGAAAGGCGCTGGTGGTGCTGCCTGACGACGCGCTGCCCGGCTGGCCGCCGAACGAGCGCTGCAGTTGCACCGTCACCGGGCCGAGATTGTTGTCGTACTCGGCAGTGTTGTCGAAGCGGATGCCGGTGAGGAACAACGACCAGTCGGTCACGTTGATATTGCCGCCGCCGAGCGGATCGAAATTGAACGCGTAGAAATTGTAGATGCCGCCATACTGCCGGCCCAGCTTCAGCGTGCCCCACGTGTCGTCCTGCAGTCCCATCCATGCCTGGCGGCCGAATAGTTGTCCCTGCTGATCGCTCTTGCCGTTCGCGATATTGAAGCCGGATTCGAGCTGGAAGATCGCCCGCAGGCCGCCGCCCAGATCCTCGCTCCCCTTCAGCCCCCAGCGGTTGCCGTTGATCGCTCCTTCGTTGAGGCTGACGACATGCCCTGTCGCCGAAGTCTGAAAGCGCACCGCCTGGTCGATGAGGCCGTACAGCGTGACGCTCGATTGCGCCCACGCGCCACCGCATGCGCCTGCCAGCGCTACCCCGCAGATGAGATTCTTCATTTTATTGTCATTCCTAAACGATTTATCTGTTTTGCCGATCCATTCCCGGCTCTGCCCATCGCAACGTAACGCGAGGCAACGCGACGCGGCAGGCCGGCGGCCACATCTTTACGCATGCGCCGCCGGTCGGTCGAGCAAGAAAATTAAATCGTCCGCACAAGAAAATCGGATAGGCCGCGCGCGGCTCAGACCGTGACGCGCGCGGCGCCCTCGCCGAGCCGCTGCGCGTAGCGCCGCACGGTGCCGATCGCGATCTCGACGAGTCGATCGGTCCAGTCTGTGCCGTCGCGCCACGCCATTACGAACGGCAGCGGCGGCGGCACTTCCAGCCCTTCGATTCGATGCAGCACGCCGTTCTGCAGCGCGTCTTCGACGAGCGCCGCCGGCATCGCCACGACGCCGAAGCCGGCCTGCGTCAGCTTCACCATCGCCGCCACGGAATTCATGCAGTTCACGCGCGACTCGCCGAGCCCGTACGACTGCATTAGCCGCAGCAGATCCTGGTGCGGACGCGAATGGCGCGAATACGTGATCAGGCGTTCGCCGCCGAGCCAGCGCAGCGCCGCCGTCGGCGATTCGGGCCTGGGCCCCGTCACGATCGGCGAATCCGCCGCCGCGATCCAGCTGATCGGCAGTTCGAGCACCTCGATGCTGCGGATCGTCTCGTCGCGTAGCATGTCGGTCTGGATCACCATGTCGAGCATGCCGCGCCGCAACTGCTCGTTGAGCGTCAGCGCGGTCTCGACGGTGACCTCGATGTCGAGATTCGGATAGTGCTCCATTACGTCCGCGACGAAATCGACGAACCACGAATGGATCGCACTGTCCATCGCGCCGATCCGGATCGTGCCGAACGCGAGCTTCTCGCCATGCAGCGACGCGCGCAGCCGCGCCATCGATTCGTTGACCTGCTCGGCATACGCCAGCACGCGCTCGCCCGCGGGCGTGAGGCTCGTGCCCCGCGGGCCGCGCGCGAACAGTCTGACGCCCAGTTGCTGCTCCAGCGCGAGAATCCGGCTGGAGACGGCGGCTTGCGTCGAATGGAGCTTGTCGGCCGCGAGGCTGAAGCTGTGCAGCTTCGCGACCCAGATAAAGGTTTCCAGAAACTTCAGGTTCACGTGATCTCTCTGTCGATACGAGGCGAAAAAATCGGCGCGCAGCGATTCGCTGCCGCCGAGCCGCTGCGGGTATCAGAGGAACATCAGCGAATTGAGCAGCACGATATTGACGACCAGCATGATCAGCGCGGTCGGCACCTGCGCGCGAATCACGCCGTATTTGTCCGGCAATTCGAGCAGCGCGGCCGGGACGATATTGTAGTTCGCCGCCATCGGCGTTAATAGCGTGCCGCAGTAGCCGGAGAACATGCCGATCGCGGCCATCGTCGCCGGGTTGCCGTGGAACACGCCGACCAGGATCGGCACGCCGATGCCGCCCGTCATCACCGGAAACGCCGCAAAGCCGTTGCCCATGATGACCGTGAAGAGCGCCATCCCGACGCAATAGACGACGACCGCGACGAAGCGATGGTCGAGGTCGATGTAGGTCGTGCTGACATGAGCGACCGCCTTGCCGACGCCGGCATCGGCGAACACCAGCCCGAGCATCCCGAGCAGTTGCGGCAGCACCACCGCCCACGACAGCGCGTCGATCAGCCGGCGCGATTCGCGGACCGACTGCGCAACCGAGTCGCGCGTCAGCCAGCATGCGAGCGCGAGCGCGGCGACGCAGCCGATGCCGAACGAGACGAGCGTGACGTTCTTCGGATCGATCAGCGGCATGCCGCCGAACACGAGATGCGACGACAGCAGCGTGCCGATCACGGTGACGAGCGGGATCGTCAGCGCCGGCGCGAACAGCCGGTTGCCGAGCTGCTTCGCGCGCTCGAAGCGCTCGCTCTCGGTGCGGACCTTCGGCTTGCCGCCCGTCACGCCGCCGAAGCCCGCCACCAGCGCCATCGCGACGACGAGCCCGCCGACCACGGCGGCAGGCAACCGGTCGCCGACCACGAACACGACGCCGTAGAGTATCCAGAAACCGCCGGCGAGAAACCGTTTGGGATGCTCACGATCGCAAACGATGATGCCGCCGACGACGAACAGCAGTACGCCGAGCAGCCAGAAGAAATAGTTGAGCAGGATCGTCATGCGTGTTCTCCGTTGGCCGGCGCGGCGGCGTGAGAGGGACTGTCGGGCGTCTCGGACGAAGCCTGCGCTCGGCGTTCGAGCCAGCGGTCGAGCCGCCGCAGCCGCAAGCTATGCACGACGAACGCGGCGACGGCGACCGGGATGCCCCACACGGCGACGTGCAGCGGCTCCACCGTGATGCCGGCCTCTTTGAGGAACGTGACCATCAGCACGATCGCGCCGAACGCGACGAAAATATCCTCGCCGAAGAACAGGCCGACGTTGTCGGACGCCGCCGCGAACGCGCGAATCCGGTAGCGCTCGGTGTCGCCGAGCTTGCCGAAGCGCGCGGCGGCGCCCTCGGCCATCGGCGCGATCAGCGGGCGAACCATCTGCGGATGGCCGCCGAGCCCGGTCAGGCCGAGCCCAGCCGTGATCTCGCGCACGAACAGATAGGCGATCAGGAGCCGCCCCGGTGTGGCCGCGCGAATGCCGCTGATCCAGATCTGCGCGCGCTCGCGCAGCCCGTGCCGTTCGAGCAGGCCGATCACCGGCAGCGGCAACAGGATGATGAGCGGGATCACGCGGGTCTTGACGAAGCCGCTGCCGATCGCCTCGAGAATGCGTTCGACCGGAAAGTGCGCGGCGAAACCAGTGACGATCGCCGCCACCGTGACGATCAGCATCGGATTGAAACGCAGGACGAATCCCGCGACGATGACGAGAACGCCAAGCAACGGATAGAGATTGACTGCCGTGGGGTGCATCGTTGGTCTCCTGATTGGTCCGGCGGCGGGTGGTGTTCCCAACCGCCGGTAGGGTGAATTTCACTGCCGCACGGGCGGCGCGCCCCCATCACGCTGCGCGCCGCCCGCCGGGCTCAGGCCGTGCGGCCGTAGCCGCCGCCGCCCGGCGTTTCGATCACGAACACGTCGCCCGGATTAACCTGGGCCGTATGGGTCGCGCCGAAACGCTCGACCTCGCCGCCGGCCCGCTCGATCCAGTTCCGCCCGGGGCGGCCGTTCTCGCCGCCCGCGAGCCCGAACGGCGGCACCCTGCGGCGGTTCGCGAGGATGTTCGCGGTCATCGCGCGCGTGAAGCGGATGCGCCGCACCGCGCCGTCGCCGCCCGCCTGCTGACCGCCGCCGCCGCTGCCGGCGCGGATCGCGTGCTGCTCGACGATCACCGGGAAGCGCCATTCGATCACCTCGGGGTCGGTCATCCGCGAGTTCGTCATGTGCGTCTGCACCGCCGACGTGCCCGGATGGCCCAAGCCCGCGCCGGAGCCGCCGGCGATCGTTTCGTAGTACTGCTGGGTGTCGTCGCCGAACGTGAAGTTGTTCATCGTACCCTGCGAACCGGCCATCACGTTCAGCGCGCCGTACAACGCGTCGGTGATCGACTGGGACACCTCGACGTTGCCCGCGACGACGGCCGCCGGATAGACCGGATTGAGCATCGAGCCCTGCGGGATCAGGATCTCGATCGGCCGCAGCACGCCTTCGTTCATCGGAATGCTGCCCGCCAGCAGCGTGCGGAACACGTACAGCACCGCGGCCTTGCAGACCGAGCGCGGCGCGTTGAAGTTGCTGCCGCGCTGCTCGCTGGTACCGTCGAAATCGACTCGCGCGCTGCGCCTGGCATGATCGATCGATACCTTCACGCGAATCACCGCGCCATCGTCCATCTCGTACGCGAACTCGCCGTCGGCGAGCGCATCGATCGCGGCGCGCACGGCCTCCTCGGCATTGTCCTGCACGTGGTTCATATACGCGAGCACGACGTCGGCGCCGTAGCGCCCGACCGCACGCAGCAGTTCGGTCGCGCCGCATTCGCACGCGGCGATCTGCGCGGTCAGGTCGGCGATGTTCTGGTCGACGTTGCGACTCGGCCACGGACCGGCCCCGAACATTTCACGCACCGCCGGTTCGAGAAAGCGGCCCGCCGCGACGATCTTCACGTTGTCGAGCAGCACGCCCTCTTCCTCGATCGTCGTGCTGTTCGGCGGCATCGAGCCCGGCGTGATACCGCCGACGTCGCCGTGGTGGCCGCGCGCGGCCACGTAGAACAGCAGCGCGTCGTCGGGACCGTAGACCGGCATCACGACCGTGATGTCGGGCAGATGGGTGCCGCCGTTGTACGGCACGTTCAGCATGTAGACGTCGCCGCGCTGCATGTCGTCGGCGTGCTGCCGGATCACGCTCTGCACGCTGTCGCTCATCGAGCCGAGATGCACAGGAATGTGCGGCGCGTTCGCGATCAGGCCACCCGCGCGGTCGAAGATCGCGCACGAGAAATCGAGCCGCTCCTTCATGTTGACCGAATACGAGGTCTTTTCGAGCGTCACGCCCATCTGCTGCGCGATCGACATGAAGATGTTGTTGAAGATCTCCAGATGCACCGGATGGCGCTCGGTCGTGATCGTCTGACGGGCCGCCGCGCTGGTGACGGCGTCGTCGGCCTGTTCGAGGCGCAGCGTCCCGTCGTCGAGCACGCTCGCGCGCCAGCCCGACTGCAGCACGATCGTCGAGATGTCCTCGGCGATCAGCGCCGGCCCGTCGATCCTCGTGCCGGCCGCGAGGGTCTTGCGCACCCACAGCGGCACCGCCGTGTCGCGTCCGTCGAGGAACATCCGCACCTCGCCCGGCGTGGCGCCGGCCACACCGGCCGGCGCGCCGATGCCGGGCTGCGTGCCGGTGCTGCCGACCGCCTCGACGACGATCGATTCGATCACGAGCGGCTTGTCGCTCATCACGAAGCCGTAGCGCTTCTCGTGCAGCGCCTCGAACGCGGCGACCATCGTCTGCGCGTCGCCGCACGGCACTTCGAGCGTCGAGTCGGTGTTCTGGTACTTGAGACGAACCGCGCGCGCCGTCGCGATCTGCTCGCGCGGCACTCGCTGCGCGACCACCTGCCGGACCGCCTCGGTTTCGAGTGCTTCGTATTCCTTCAGGATCGCCTCGACCGCGCCGGCGTCGAGCGCCGTTTCGACGGCCTTCTCGCGCAGCACGCGCAGATCCGCGAGCCCCATGCCGAACGCGGACAGCACACCCGCGAACGGATGCAGCACGATGCGGCGCATCCCGAGCGCCTCGGCGACCGCGCATGCATGCTGGCCGCCGGCACCGCCGAACGCGCACAGCGCATAGCTGGACACGTCATGGCCGCGTTCGACCGAGATCGTCTTGATCGCCTGCGCCATGCTGTCGACCGCGACCGTCAGGAATCCTTCGGCAACCGCCTCGGGGCTCATCGTCTGGCCAGTCTCGCGCTCGACCTGTTGCGCCAGCTCGGTGAAGCGCCGGCGGACTGTCCCGGCGTCGAGCGGCAGGTTGCCGTCCGGGCCGAATACGTGCGGGAAATGATCGGGCTGCACGCGGCCCAGCATCACGTTGCAGTCGGTCACCGTCAACGGGCCGCCGTTGCGGTAGCTCGCCGGACCGGGCCATGCGCCGGCCGATTCCGGGCCGACCTTGAAGCGGCCGTTTTCGAAGCTGCAGATCGAGCCGCCGCCGGCCGCGACCGTATGGATGTCCATCATCGGTGCACGCACCCGCACGCCGGCGACCTGCGTCTCGAACACGCGCTCGAATGCGCCGTCGTAGTGCGCGACGTCGGTCGACGTGCCGCCCATGTCGAAGCCGATCACCCTGCTTTCGCCGACCGCCTCGCAGGTCCTCACGGCACCGACGATGCCGCCCGCCGGCCCCGACAAAATCGCGTCCTTGCCGCGGAAATGCTTCGCGTCGGCGAGACCGCCGCTCGACTGCATGAACATCAGGCGCACCGAACCGGTCTGCCGCGACACGCGCTCGACGTAGTCCTGCAGCACTGGCGACAGATACGCGTCGACCACCGTCGTGTCGCCCCGGCCGACGAGTTTCATCAGCGGGCTGACCTGGTGGCTCACGGAGATCTGCCGGAAACCGCATTCACGCGCAATCGCGGCGACGCGCAGTTCGTGTTCGGGGAAACGATAGCCGTGCATCAGTACGATCGCGATCGACGTGATGCCGCTCGCGCGCGCCGCTTCGAGCGCGGCGCGCGTGCCGGCCTCGTCGAGCGGTTGCAGTTGCTCGCCGTGCGCGCCGACGCGCTCGTCGATCTCGACCACGCGCTCGTACATCTGCGACGGCAGCTCGATATGACGCGCGAAGATGTCGGGGCGCTCCTGATAGCCGATGCGCAACTGGTCTGCGAAACCGCGCGTGATCGCGAGCAGCGTGCGGGCACCCTTGCGTTCGAGCAGCGCATTGGTCGCCACCGTCGTGCCCATCTTCACGACCTCGATGAGCTGCTCCGGCAGCGGCTCGTCGGCCGCGAGGGCGAGCAGGTCGCGCATGCCCTGCACGACTGCATCCTCGTAACGCTCGGGATTCTCCGACAGCAGCTTGTGCGTAACGAGCGCGCCGTCGGGCCGGCGCGCGACGATGTCCGTGAACGTGCCGCCGCGATCGACCCAGAACTGCCAGCGTCCGTCATCGGCACCTGGCGTCTCGTCGCTCGGCGCATTCGTGTGTTTCTGATTCATCTTCTGCTTATCCTTCGTCGTTCGGAATTCAATTGAACCGGGTCATGCGTACCGGTTCATACATCGGCATGGGCGCGATTGTCGAAGCTCGCGCCGACGAAGTCGAGGCAGAAAAATAAATCGACCTCATAAGAAAATCATATGTCTGCCGAAGCCCCGTCCGGCGGGGCTTACAGCGGGTTTGACGGGGCGCGCGCGAAGGCGCTGGAGAGGGCTGTCGGGATGCGTTCGAGCGCGCGCACGATCGTATTGACGATCGTGCGCGACGGAGAGACGGTGACGGCCGGCAGAAACGACGACGGATGCGGCATTGCTCCGCCGCTGCGCATTCGCAGATACTTGCAGCCCATCGGCCAACGGCGCGAGCTACGCGCCGTTCATTTCGTATGCGAGATGCCGAGCCCGTAGAGCGTCACGGCGCTGCCGCCCGCCGGGTCCTGGCAGTAGTTGCCCGACTTGAAGTACATATTGGCGTTGTTGAAGCTCGGGTCCAGCTGGATCGACTGGCTGTGCCCCGCGGCCGTGATATCGAGCTGACCGTTCGGCTTCATCTGCATGTCGTACGAGAACTTTTCGCCGGGTTTGACGCCGGTTGCGATCGTCACGTTATGGCGGCCCGCATTCGGCGAGTTCGAGTCCATCACGCTCGCGACGATGTTGCCCTTGTCCCAATGCAGTTCGACGGGCGGACGCGGCTTGCCGCTCGACACCTGCTGGTGGATCTGGCCGAACACGACGTCGCCGCCGGGCGGCAGCTTGTCGACCGAGACCGTTCCGCTGAGCGTCGACGTACCGCTCGACATCTTCCAGGTGCCATTTTCCGAGAGTTCGGAACGCGGGAAATTCGAATTCGCGGTATGGGCGCCACCGCCCGGCGGCACCGTCAGCGTGATCGAACCGTTGCCGTTGTGCTGGAAATACTGGCTGTTGTAATTGCCGAGCTGGCCGCCGCTGATCGTATCCACGTGGCCGTTGCTGCCGCTCGGCAATTGCAGGCTGCCGAAGCCCGACAGGTCGACCGAGGACGGTCCACCGCCGGCTCCGTTCACGCCGCTCGGCGACGTCGTGCCTACCGACGGGGCACTGGCCGGAGGTGTACCTCCGGGGCCTGCGCTCGCGGGCGCGGGTGCGGGCGGCGAGAAACCGCCGCTGGAAGGTGTGGGAACCGACGGCGCGCCGGCACCGCCGACCGCGGGCGCGCCACCGCCGCCGCTGCCGTTCTGGTTCTGGTACGTCTGGTTCAGGATCTGCAGGATTTCCTGCAGCAATTCCAACATCAGCTGCTCCTGGCCGGCATTGCCGGCGCCGAAGCTGCCTGCATCCAGACCATTCAGCGAACCGGCCTGGTACGGGTTCTGAATCGCCAGATTGGACATGGTCGACACTCCAAGAATTGAGTCCGTTTGAGAAGCACCGTTCGCGTGATCGCCCGTGAGGGCTTATAACGGTCTGTAAACCACGATCACTGTATGCGGAGCGCCGGAGCATTCCGGCTCGCATCCGAAGTTTCGTCGCGTGGGGCGAAATGAATGGTTGGGGGGGGGGGCGGGAGGGGGGGGCCGCTTTTGGTAAGGGCGAACTTGAAAGCGTCCGTCACGCAATCCTGCGATTTGTGTTGCGATGTCCCCTAACCAGCGCTCCGGTCATCAAAACAAGGCACTGTTCAACGGACTGCCAGATCGCCTGGCTGAAACTTGCTCTGTGAACAGGTTGCGTTCTGATCGCATTATCCGTACGTGGCCGCCCGGTGGGTTGGTAAAAGCGTGTTTAATCGAACCCGCTTAATACAACCGGATTTGATCATGCCAGCCTGTCAATGGCATGGGTTCCGCTACCCGCTCCCATTCGTTCATGGACGATAGCGGCAATGCGATTAGCGGTTCTTCTTCGAAACCATCGCGCCGCCGGCTCCGACTAACGACTTCTCTACGCAATGGGTCCGGCTGGTGCGCGCGAGTTGATTCTCCGAGGAGCCGGCAGTTGCGTAGGATACGTGCCTGTCATTCACTGTCGATTGACCACCCATGCGCCTTCAATTTGCCCAGGGCGCGTCTTGCGACCTCGCGGGGATCACCCGAATAGCATGATTCATCGATCGCGCCTTTGTTTGTCATTGCGACTTTCGTGCAAAGGGCTTCCATTCTTTCATTCGAAACGGCGTCAACTGTTACCCGCTGGGCACCGAGTCGCGTTGCCGCGCTCGCTGCCGCATACTGTACGAAATAGCCAATGCCCTTTCCCTGCATGGCTTCCGGTAGCTCGACAACGTCATAGCCAAACGTTGATCTGTTCGTGTACGTAGGATTTTCGTTGTCGGCGGTCATCTCCTGAGTTACCGAGACAGCTTGCCCGTCAGGGGCCTGTAGATGCAACCGGAAGTTTGCCTTCGACTCGCCTGCCGGCTTGCGATCTTGTCCGATCCTTAATTTTCCGAACCGGGCATGGGACGCAGCGTAATTGACCTCGTTCATTTCGCGTTGCTCTGGTCGAACGCGCGAAACGCTGATACTCGGCATCGAGCCTGCGTCACGGGAAGGGCGCGGTGCACGAGATAAGCCCTGCAGCGGAAAGCTCGGCGACTGTTGACGTTCCCGGTTAGACCCGGGCCTGACGGCTTGCGAACCAGGCTGGTTGTCGTACGGAGCGACAACGTCGGTACTAACAGTAATAGCTCTCGATGCACAGATTCCCATTGAACCTCATCCTTAGGTCGTCAACACAAATGCCATGATATAGGCCTTATCGAATTCGCGTTGATAGTCCGACAATACTTCGAGCTGATCGCTTGCCATGCAATAGGTGCAAGGACGGAATGAATGTATGTGACCTTCCTGCTGGATTCCCAACCCCCAAACCGAGCCAGGAGCAAGGCGCGCCGATCTCTCCAACGATGTCGAACTTCTGAAGCTCCTCCGGTCGCTTCGGTGCGAATATCACGCCCGCCCTCGTTCACTCATGCCACCGCATTCACCTCTCGCGGACGCCCCGGCAAACCGCGCCCATAGCGCGGCTTTTCCGGGGCGTGTCTGGTACTACTGTGCTTCCGGCAAACCGAACAGGAATGGCGGAACACCCTGGCCAAGCAGATACCCGCCAAGCACACCCGCCGTATCGTCTTCGTTCTGGGTAATATGGTTGGCAGCGACCAGCATGGCGCGCATCCACAATTGCGCCGGGTTGCTCAGCGCAACCGCGCGCGCACTGAGCTTCTTCCACAGCATGAGCGAAGCATCGAGGCAATCCTTGCCGCAGCGCTGAATTTCAAGGGCGTGATAGACGCGATCGTTCAGAGGCACCAACTCGCCTTGGCTAACGTGAGCCGATGCTTCCGCATAGACCTGCGCGAGGCGTGCCTGTGCCGAGCGGACCAGCAATGCGGCGTTGCCGAGCTTGTCCTTCACGTACGGGTTCTGTGCCGCGCCCCCCGGCCCCATGACATTCTGGCGCGACGTCATCTGTTCGATGTACAGATCGATCATGCCGCGTGCGTAGCCGATGATGACCGACGACACCGCCCCATAGAAAACCTGGCTGAACGGGTACAGATACGGCTCCGGCCGGTTGGATTTCCGATAGTCGACGATGCTGTGCGAACGATAATCCGGCACGAATGCCTCGCCCTTGATACGCACGCTCTTACTCCCGGTACCGCCGAGTCCGACGACATGCCAGTCGTCGATAATCTCGTAGTCGTCGCGCGACACGAGGAAGGCGCGGTGATCGCGAGGATTGCCTTTTTCGTCGAGCGCAAACGCACCCAGCATGGCACCGCCTTCGGCGTGATCGCACCCACTGGAGGTTCGCCATTCGCCGCTCACGAGCCATCCGCCTTCCACCCGGCGACATTTCCCGAACGGAGCATAAGACGAAGCGACCAGGATATTCGGGTCCGTTGCCCACAATGCTTCCCCCGCGCGCGGGTCCATCGTACCGAACTCCCACTGGTGGACACCCAGAATCATCATGTTCCACGCGCTGGATGGGCACCCTCTGCCAAGTTCCATCAGTACCCTGGAGAATACGCCCGGGTCCATTTCCCATCCCCCCCAGCGCCTCGGTTGCAGTATCTTGAAGAAACCGGCCTGCCTGAAGGCCTCGATCGTCTCTGCTGGCACACTGCGCGCCTGTTCTACTTCAGCGGCGCTGGCACGTAGTGCAGGAATCATTGCGTTGGCGCGCGCAACCAGTTCCTTCACCGACGGCGCGTAAATCATTTCGTTAGCGACATTCATTTCCTTCCTTCTCCTTAACACTCGAATCGTCGACAAGCGCGCTGAACTGCCCGTGCGCGTACACGAGCGGCGCTGTGTCGACTTCTCCTACAACGACACTCTCCACGTCGCAAATCAAAATGGAATGCGTGCCTGCCTGGACCATCTCGGCTATGTGGCACTGGAAGCTCGCCAGTGCGCCGGACAATGCCGGCACCTTGCCTTTCCACATACTCGTCGCGAATCGATCCGGCCCGCTGACATCCGGCACCATCCCTGCAAAACGTCGAGCGATATCCACGTCGCTCGCGGACAGCACGTTCACGCATAGAGCACGCGCCTTTTCGAAGGCCGTATACGCGGACACCTTGCGGTTCACGCAAGCCAGCAGGCGCGGCGGCTCCGCGGACAACGAGGTCACGGCCGTCGCCGTCAACCCGACCGGCATCCCGTCCAGATCGGACGTCAGCACACAAACGCCGGCTGCCAGGCGGCGCATTCCCTGTCGGAAGCAATCCGGCAACGTATCGATGCGCCGCACCGGCGTTTTCGCTAGCGCAGTTTCAGCCATATTCTGTATTCCTGAATTGAAGAACCGATCCGTTATTCGTGATGCACGGACCGCACCGTGTCACTCGCACGGTGCGCTGCACGGAATACCTTTGGTGGAATCGGGGCGTCGTGACAGCCTGCCCGAACGCGAACCGCTTACACGGACATGGCCGGAGGCCGATGGCCCCAGTCGCTCAGCTGACTGTAGTTTTTCACTTCCCACGCAAGGTCGTCGATGACGACACCGCCATAGCCATACTCGAGTCCGAAACCCGACGGCGTCTGGACGTAAAAGGAGAACATCTGGTCATTGGGATGATGTCCCAATCCCGCGTGGATCGTCAGACCGGCATTCAGGCAGCGGTCATAGGCCATACCCACATCGTCGATGCTCTGCACCTCAAGCAGCACGTGGTGCAGCCGCTTCGGGAAAGGCATGGATGCTGTGGCCAGCGAATGATGGCGCCCCGTTCGCGTGTGAAAAAAAGTCGCATCGATCATCACACCGGGCATGGTATGCGAATCGCGAATCGTGTCGCTGATACGAAGGCCGAGCACGTTCTTATAGAAGTCGAGCGACCTAACGTAGTCTTTCGAAACGGGCAGGATATGTCCCATGCCGAGGCGTCCCGTCTCGAATCCCGCTCCCTTTAGTCGCGCCGAGTGAAACGGCGCAGAACCCGGGGCATAGGTCGGGCCGCAATAAAATTCATGGACGAAGCCATTCGGGTCGTCGCAACAGAAGACACGCTCCACCTGCCGGCTCGCGGCAAGGTCCTTGCCGCCATCGCGGACCGGAAGACCCGTGCTCTTCAGTCGCGTGATGTAGGCATGCAACTCGTCCTCCGTATCGAACTGCCAGCCTGCCGCGGCAATGTCGTCGTCGCGCCCCTCCTCCAGCAGGATGCGCTGCGCGTACTCGTCCATACGCAAGCCAAGTGAACCGGAATTTCGCTGGCCCGCCATCAGGCCAAGCACGTCAACTGCAAAATCCTCCCATTTCCTCAAATTGCTCACCTGGAACACGGTGTATCCCAGGCTTGAAAGCTCCGACATGATTACTGCTCCTTCAAGGGGTTTCTTGCGCAGCCACTATCGCGCCACCGGATCTATCAAGCAATCATCATGCCATCACAGAAATGATGCATCGCATCATTTCTCATTTTCCGTTAAAACTATGAAAAATATAAAACTTAGAACATCGACAATGTTGCATTGCAATATAAAACCACAAATCGGTCGCGGTTGATTTTTCGCGGTACCTGAAAAAAAATGATGCCCCACTGCAAAATTTTTAACCTCCTTTGGCAGGCCGCCCGGCAAGCCAAGGGAGACATCGATGCCGAAAGCACTCAGCCGCATGGACTTCCCCGATATCGCACTACTCAAAGACAAGCTCCATTTCAATCCCGAGCGGGCGCAGATCTATCTGGGCAAGCAGCGCATGATCATGATGCATCTCGCCGCGCTCAACGATTTGCGCGGCGAACTGATTGCCTCACTCGGCAGTTATTCCGCCAGAGCGATCCTGACTCGCATCGGGTTTTCTTCAGGCACACGCGACGCGGAGACAGCACTACAACTTCATGCACCGGGCGCCGCTATATTCGATTTGCTGGCGCGAGGCCCGCAGCTTCATGCGCTACAGGGGGTCGCCCTCTCCAAGCTGATCAGCGCGGACCTGGACGTGACGCAAGGGCGCTGCCGTCTGGAATTCCTGTGGGAACATTCATTCGAAGACGAAGACCACCGACTGTCGCATAGCTTCAGTTCGACGCCCGCATGCTGGCTACAGACCGGATACGCAAGCGGCTTCCTGAGCGCCTGCATGGGGAAGCTGATCCTCGTGCGGGAAATCGGCTGTCGGGCAATGGGGCACGACGTGTGCCATGTCATCGCCCAGCCGGCAAGCGAATGGGCCGATCCGGAGACGGAGCTGCAGTTCCTGAACGCGCCAGTCATGGATCATGTGCCTGATTTCAAGGCAAAGGAAAGAAGAGAAAAGCGACGCGTGGCGGCACTCCCGCATGAACAGTCCAAGGGTAAGTCGGAGATAGTTGGCATGTCGCCGGCTTTCCAGGCTGTTGTCCAGAAGATCAACCGTGTGGCACCAACCGGGGCGACCGCACTGTTGCTGGGGGAAAGCGGCGTCGGCAAGAGCGCTTTGGCCCGCCTGCTGCACGAGCGGAGTCACCGGGCGGCGCAGCAGTTCGTGGCCATAAACTGCGCGGCCATTCCCGAGAGCTTGATGGAAGCCGAACTGTTTGGTGTGGAGCGCGGCGCTTTCACCGGTGCCGAGGCCGCCCGTGCAGGGCGTTTCGAACTCGCCGAGAATGGCACTCTGTTTCTGGATGAGATCGCGACCCTGCCGCTTACCGCGCAAGGCAAATTGCTGCGCGTACTGGAAACGGGAGAGTTCGAACGCCTCGGCAGCGGCACGGCCCGGCACGCTGACGTTCGCATCATTGCCGCAACCAACGAGGATCTTTGGGGCGCCGTGCGGGCAGGCCATTTCCGGGAAGACCTGTTCTTCCGCCTATATGTTTTCCCGATTCAGATTCCGCCGCTGCGGCAACGCAAGGAAGATATCCCGGTGCTTATTGCGCACTTCGTCGAGCGCTATTCGAAGGCCTACGACCGCCAGGTCCACGGACTCGCGCCGGAAGCCATGGCCACGCTGCTCTCGTACCCCTGGCCCGGCAATATCCGTGAGCTTTCGAATGTCCTCGAGCGTGCAATCATTCTCAGCGACAACGACCGGCCGCTCGACCTTTCACATGTCATTACGATGAAGGAGCTTTCGCGCGAGCGTACGCAAACGGATCACATCGTGTCGATTCCTTCGGAAAAGAGCACCGCAGAAGCGGCTCCCGCTTTGCATCGGGACGAGGCGGAACCGGATCACTCGGCAATCGTGAGCGAACTCATGCGCCGCCATGGCGTCACTCTCGCTCAGATGGAAAGGACGATGGTCAGCGCCGCGGTCGATCAGGCCGGAGGTAATGCCTCACGGGCAGCCGCGATTCTCGGCATCACACGCGGTCAGTTGGCGTACCGAAGAAAACAGCTCGCACCTTCGTAATACGCCCCTGCCCACTGCCTACCCTACCGGACCTACCCGTTTTCGAAAAAATTCGTAGACCCCATTTGCAAACTGGACGAGCGCCGGTTTTGCATGACGACGAGACGCTCCATGAAGGCGAGGTCTTTCTCCTTGATATCGAAGGCGGCTTCGACCCAGTCTTCAGTAGTCGCCAGCAATTCCGCACGACACAACGGCAACACGCGTTGGCGCGCGCGTATCATGGCGCGAATGCCGTTCAGTTTCGGGCGCAGTTTGTCGATGAAGGTATGCATCGCGGCTTGGGCATCGCCCGGCTTGAATACCTGATCGACGAGCCCCTTCTCCGCATGCCATTGCGCCGTATGCGACTCGCCCGCGCCGATCAGCTCTTCGGCGAGCAGCATGCCTGCCTTGCGAGCGACGAGCGAATACCCGCCCATACCGGGAAAGAGATTGAACGCGATTTCCGGGAACCCCATTTGTACGTCGCGCTGAGCGAGCAGGAAATGATGTGCAAGCGCTGCCTCGAACCCTCCGCCAAGTGCGGTTCCTTCGACCATCGCAAGCGAAATGGCCCCGGTATCGAACCCTCGCGCTGCTGCATACACGCAGTCGACGCAGGCCTGTGCGTAGGCCATCAGCTCCTGGCGTTTTCCCATGCGAATCGCTTTCGCCAGGAAATCGAGGTCCCCGCCGACATTGAACATCGTCGGAACCTTTGAGCCGGTGACCCAGAAGTCGATCGGCACATCGGATTCCCGGGCGGCCTGGGCGAGTTCGAGAATTTCACGCACGAGTTCGACATTGAAGCAGGGGCGCGGCCGCGGGTGCAACATCACCCACAGGATGTTGCGCCCCTCCTCGTAGCAAGCGGAGATTTGCGATAGATTGCCTGTTTTTTTGAATTGCCGATACGCGTTCTTCTGAGGCATATTCATTTTGAATTTCTCTTTCAAAATAGAAATATGGATTAAGCAACGCACACTCAAAAACTGCAATCCTGCTTAGCACCTCCAACCATTCGGGAATCTATTTTCTACCTATAGCGTAGCCATGCCCCCCGCGATGATCGCGGATGCCCCATGCAAAACGGCGGTCCAGCCGTGCCGGGACCAGCGCACATCCAACGTGCGTCCCGTCTCCGCCATCGGCACGAAACGGCCGATGAGTTCGGTCAACGCTTCCCGCGGATAGCCGGCCATATCCATGATTCCGCCACCGAGAAGAATCACAGACGGCGACATCATCGCAATGGCCGCGCCCACCGCCATCGCCTGATATCTGACGAAGCGCGACAGCTCTTTCTCCAACGAAGAATCGAACCCCGATGCCTGGAATACACCGTCAATGGACACGCCGTTACGCTCGGCAATGGCTTGCAGCGCACGCCCGGATGCATAGGCTTCGAGGCAGTCCGGTCGCACGCCCTCGGGCACAGGACCTTGCGCGCAAAACGGCATCAGACCGATTTCCAGCGCCCAGCCGCCGCCGCGAAACGGCTTGCCGTCATTCACGTAAGCCGCACCGATCCCGGTGCCGAAGAAGATGCCGAGAACATCATTTGCATCCCCAACAATGCCCGCTCGCGTCTCGCCCAGCAGGGCCAATACCGCGTCACGCTCAAGGAGAACGGTGCAGCCGACGAGCCGCGCAAGCTCGGTACCCAGCCGCCGGCCATCGAGACTCCCGATGTTCGCGGCATGCAGAACGCGATCGCCATCCCGGTCGATAAATCCCGGCACGGCGGCGACTATCGTCTGTGGCGCGATGCCTGTCTCCGCGATCACATTCCCGACCATTCGTGCCAGTGCTTGCACAGGATCCCCCGCTCTGAGCGCATCGCTCGAAAAGAGCTTGCGATAAGCCAGCGGTTGGCCGCCACATGCGTAGCCAAACTTGACGTTCGTACCACCGATATCGATCACGAGAATGGATGCGCCGTCTGGTGTCTGCAAGCTCTTTGTGGCCTGTGTCATGACGCGCTCCGCATCGGCATCAGAAACTCGCGCAACGCCCGTTCCATCCCGGCGAGGTACTCGTTGCGACTTACAGATTTCGACGTCACGATCCTCAACGTCGAACCCGGAATCAGGTCGGCCAGCGTCTGCGCCATTTCCACTGGATGCACATAATCCTGGCCGTTGGCAACGACGAGCGTCGGCAAATCGAGCCCGCCGATATCGCTGCGTTGAACGTCCGGCCCCTGTGCGGGAATGCGACTCAACAGCGCAATGGTCGACTCCGGATCGCTCCGCGTGAAAAAGCCGCGCATCGATGCCGCGTTATCGGTCGAGACTACTTCGATCTCTTGCAAACGCTCGCCGGCTTCGAGTCGCATCAAACCCTCGCGGGCCCCATGTTTCGCGAGAAGATCGGCCACGTCGCGATAGATCCGCAGTTGCGCGGGACCCGCCGTGTCCACCCACGCGGGCCGCGCAAGAATCAGCGCGGCCGCGCGCTCGGGGCGCGACACCGCGATGCGCAACGCCACGGCCGCGCCGAGCGATATGCCGCCGACGACCGCGCGCCCGATGCCAAGATGATCCAGAAGGGCCACGGTATCATCGGCAAACTGTGCGATCGACAATGCCGTGACGCTCCCTAACGCGGAAAGACCGTGGCCGCGACATTCGAGCGTGATGCGGCGAATGCTGTCGATCGCGGGAAAAACCTCCGCCGGTTGCCTGCGGTCCGCGCCCAACCCGTGCTGCCACAACACCGGCAGACCCTCGCCCTCATCCACGAATGCCAGCCTGCATCCATCCGCCGTTTCAAAGTAGCGGCCAGTCATCACGCGCAGTCCTGAATGATTGACGACAGATACGATGCCACGCCAGGCGCCTCGGACTCTTCGAAGTTGTGGCCGACCAGCGGACCATCGTAGCCAACCGCTTTCATCCGGGCGACGAATGCCGGAAGATCGACGGCGCCCTGGCCTGCGGGAACGACGGTGCCATGACGGTCTATATCCTTCGCATGCACGAGAAACAGGCTGCCCCCGAGCAGTTCCGCGGCCTCCGCAACGATCTCGTTCTGCCGGGGCTGCGCCTCGGGCGGAAGAAGATTGGCGGCGTCGAGCACAATGCCAAGACGCGTCGAACCCATCTCATCGAGTATCCTGCGCGCGAGCCTCGCATCTGCAATCACGTTGCCCGGTTCCGGCTCGATACCGAGCACGAGATCGAATGCCTCGGCAAGTGCCAGCGCAAAATCGAGTTCACCGCGAAGGGTATGCCATGCCTCGTCAGAGCGGTTGTCGGGATGAGCGCGCCACATATTCGAGGTATCGCGCGATCCGGTGCACAAGGTCACCAGCGAGACGCCCATCTCGCGCGCTGCCCGCATCACGTTTTCGAACCCGGCTCTGTCGCGTTGTCGTTGTGCCGGGTCTGGATGCGCCATGTTGTAGGTACCCGATAACGCGCACAACGTCAGGCCCGCTTCCCTGGCGCTTTGGGCAATACGTTCCCCCATGCCGGACGGAAACACGTCGGGCAATGCCGCAAGTCCCGCACATGAAAGGTTGAACTGCACGGCGGAGAACCCGTCGGCGCGTATCCGCACGAACAGATCGCCAGGGTATTTCGCGGCGTACGTCCGGGCAAAAACGCCTGGCGTCATCACAACGCACCCCCGGCTTCATCGAGGGCGACCGGCGCGCCGCTACGCACCGATTGCGCAATCGCGACCATTGCCCGGATCGACGCAACACCATCGTCGATATCGGCGCCTCGTGCCGCGACGCCATTCAGCACCGTATCCGCGAACCCTTCGATCTGGCGTCGATAGAAATGCCCATCGGCTCCCAGCACGCGCGTCGTCGTCTCATTACGCTCGTGAAAAATCTCGACGTCGCTCGCCTTGTAGTACCAGGGGTTATAGATTTTCGCGGTCGCGCTACCGTGCTCGCCGTAGATCTGAAACCCTTCGTGCCAGTCCATGCGAACCGCGATGGTCAAATCCAGATGCCCCAGCGTGCCGTTTTCGAAATCGACGTCCACGAACCAGCAATAAGCGCCGAATTTCTCTCGCAGCCTCGCATCGACCGCGCGAATCGGGCCGCCGAGATAGCGCGCGAGATCGACGAGATGGCTACCGTGCGCCAGCATGAAATACCGTTGCCTGTCGGCTTTGGGGTCGCCTTGCGGACGCAGCACGCGCGTGCCTTGGCGTGGCATGGGTTGAATCGCGTCCGTGTTGGTATAGCGATGCGTCGAATCGCAGTACCAGGCCTTGAGCGCCAGCATCTCGCCCATTTCATCCTGCACGAATGCCTTCGCCGATTCGATGCCGGGATCGAAGCGTAGCATGTGGCCGATTTGCAGAACCTTGCCCGAACGTCGAACTTCCAGAGCGAGCTGCTCGACCTCCTCGACCGAAACGCCGATGGGTTTCTCGCACAGCACGTGCTTGCCCGCAGCAAGTGCCTTCAGTGACGCGGGTACGTGGAACGCATCGGACGTACCGATCACGACGGCGTCCACCTCCGGGTCCGCGAGCATCTCGTCATAGTCGAGATAGATCTTCTGCGCGTCGTAGAACTGGCCGAAATGTCGCGCGAGACCTTCGTCGACATCGCACACCGCAAACAACGTGGCGTTGCGCGCTTTCTGCACGGACTCGAAGTGTGCAAACTGCGAAATCGGTCCACAGCCCAATATGCCGATACGCAATTGCCTTTCATCCTTTCTCACAGCGTTCTCCATCGGTGTCCCGCACCGAATAAACAGTAATCCTGAACTTAATGAATCAGGCACATCGATGCAGGCGGACGCCGTTCTCACGGCCTCCGTGGGCCCCACATCACACGGCGGTCCAGCCGCCGTCGATCTTTAGCGTGGCGCCGGTCATCATCGCAGCCGCATTCGAGGCGAGAAACACGACCGGTTCCGCCACGTTCTCCGGTTCGCCGATCTGGCGCAGCGGAATTCGCGCAAGCAGTGAATTGCGCGTGGCTTCGTTCTCGAGCCAGCCTTTGGTGCTGTCCGTCCGGATGAACGTGGGAGCAACGGCGTTGACGCGGATGTGATGCTGCGCCCATTCGACGGCGAGACATTGCGTCATATGAATCATCGCGGCTTTCGTCATGCAGTAGATCGACTCGCCATCGAGAGCGACGAACCCGGCCTGCGATGCAATGTTGATGATCGACCCGCGACCGCGCGTTGCCATCTTGCGCGCGGCGGCCTGAGAGGCGAAAAAAGCCCCCTTGACGTTCAGATCGAACATCGCGTCATAGTCGCCGGTCTTGACCTCCATGGCGGGCGCCGGGCGGCTGTGACCTGCGTTATTGACCAGCACGGACAGCGGACCCAGTTCCGTCTCTACCATCGACACGGCCTGCTCGATCGACTCGATCGACATCATGTCCATCTGCACTGCGACCGCGTTGATGCCGGCATCGCGCAATGCTTGCGCCTCGTCGGCGCCGGCCCGCATGTCGCGGCAGCCGAGCGCCACGGCTGCGCCCGCTTCGCCAAGGGCCTTCGCGCACGCGCGGCCGATTCCTCGTGTCGCGCCCGTGACAAGAGCAATTTCCCCCTTCAATGCAAAGGGGTTCACCGAATTCTCCTGCACTGTTCCTCTCCTTGATAAAACGACCGGATGCATTCCACGCTTTGGCTATACGCTCAGCACGGTTTCGAGCCAGCCACGCAGTCCCGGCGTGCAGGCAACGACCTGATTGCCCCGCGTGAGACATTCTTTCGTGAGGAAGTCATTGACCCATCCGCCCGCTTCTTCGACGAGCAGGACGGCCGCCGCCGCATCCCATGAGTTGATATGCAGTTCGCAGTAGGCATCCTGCCGCCCCATGGCCACATAGGCGATACCGAGCGCGCCGGAGCCGCGCCGCTTTACGCCCGCGCCCAATGAATGCAGCGTCTCCAGAACTTTGGCATAAGGCTCGAACGGAACGCGCGACGACCACCCGAGTTCGACGACGGACTGACGTATGTCCGCAATCGCGCTGACCTTGATGGGCTGCCCATTCATGGTGGCGCCGTGCCCTTTGCGCGCGGCAAACAACTCGTCGAGCATCGGGTCGTACAGCACGCCGATCTCCGTCTTGCCATGCTGGACAAATGCAATCGACACGCAGAAATAAGGCACGCCGCGCGCGAAATCGGCCGTTCCGTCGATCGGGTCGACGATCCACACGCGATCGCCGACTTCGCCGCCACTCTCTTCGCCGAAAAAGCCGTCGTCGGGAAACGAGGCGGCCAGTCGCGCAGCAATCAGTCGCTCGACTTCTCCATCCGTTTCAGTCAGATAGTCCTGAGGACCTTTGAACTTGAAACTCAATGCATCGTCGCGCGCAAGGAAACGCCTGCGGATCAGCTGCCCCGCCTCTCTGGCAATCGCACACGCGGCCAGAAACCGCAAATTCATCAACGCATCAGTCATGAAGTCCTCCGTTTAACCGGCATGCTGCCCCCTGTTTGCCGCTCACAGCGGCAAGGTGCCTTTGCGCAACAGCATATTCCCGTACACGCGCGCCTCGCCAGTCACGACGATGGCTACCGCTTTCGCGGCCCGCACCTTGAACTCGGCCGCCGGCAACGAATCGACCCCGAGATGCGGCGCGTGGGTGTTCGCAATCGAAATGAAATCGCTCATGACCGGCAGGATTTCGGCCGGCTGGTTGCGTACCTCCATGCGGGTGATCGTCTGTGCGCCTTTGTCGAGCGGCAAAACCGAAAGAATGGCGTCGAGTACACGCGGACCGTCGGCGCCGTCCTGCCGAATGATTTGCGGACCGGCGCTCAACACCGGGTAGTTGCGATCGACGATCGCAATATCCTCGCCGTGCCCCATGGCACGCAGCACCGCAAGCAGTTCCGGGCCGAGAAGCGGGTCGATATTCCTGAGCATGTTGTTTCCTGTCAAACGTTGAGATGGACGAAATACGTCGGCGGCAGCCACGCATCGGCAGCGAGATTGCACTCTATTTGTTTGTATTTTAAACAAATATAAAAATCGATGTATTCGGGGTTAACGCGCTTATTTTTGTCATATACATACATTTGAAATGCGATAAGGATGCGTTTAGAATGCAAAAAATAGCCAGGATCGCACGATGCAGCCTCCCCAATCACTCCGCTTAGCCATTACCGGGATCGAAGCCGGCAACAAGGCCGCCAGGCTGCGCAGCGTCCTGCCCGACATCGAGCAGCGCCTGAGCGCCGGCGCGCGCATTTCAGACGTCGTGAAGGTGCTGAACGAAAATGGGCTCGCCATCACCACCGCGACGTTGAAGAGCTACCTGTACAGGTTTCGCAAAGCCGCGCGGGAGAAGCAGTTCGATCCCCACTCGGCACGGCCGGCGGCCGTGCCCGGAGACTGGACCACCCCTGCCCCGCCTTCGCGCGTGGACAGCCCAACGCCCGAGGCGGCGCCACAGGAAACCGCCTCGACAACCCCCATGCTGCTGCGCCATATCAATACGGCGCGATGTCTGCGGCAGCTTGAGCGCGGTGTCACGCTGAGTCGTGCGGATCTTTCGCGAGAGTTGGGGCTGACGCGTGCAACGATTGGACACGCCGTCAAGGAGTTGATCGACTCGGGGCTGGTTGTCGAAACGTCCGACCGCGTGGAGGGCGGCCGGCCTGGCCGGCCAGGATCAGGGATACGTCTGAATCCGCAGGGCGCCTACGCCATCGGAATCGATATATCCAGCCTCAACCTGACGGCGGTGATGGTCGATCTGGAAATGCGCATCGCGCATCGGCTCAGCGATTCCATCGAGGCTCATGCGGACAACGTCGAACGCGTGGTCGAGCAGATCGCGAACCTGTCCGCACGTCTTCTGCAGGAGAGCGGCGTCGAGCCGAGCCGCGTTCAGGGCCTGTGCGTTTCGGTGCCGGGACTCGTCGATCGCGGCGGTCGCGTGGTCATCGCACCGTTCCTGCGCTGGCGCGATGTGCCGTTGAAACAGATACTGTCCGCACGCAACGATCTGGCGTGGCCCATCACGGTTTGCAACGACGCCGTCGCCTTTGCGAACGCCGAACGCACGATGGCTCGCGAGCAGGATGCGCAAAACATGCTGCTGATTCTGCTGACCGAAGGTCTCGGTGGCGCGATCGTTCAGCAGGGACGCATCCTCGAAGGTGCGCGCGGCTACGCGGGCGAACTGGGGCATATGGTGATGGGGGCGACTCCGGGCGCGATCGCGTCGCACACGTTCGAACTGCTCGCGGGCTATGAACGTTTCCGCGCGTTCCTGCCGAAAGATCAGAGTTTCGAGCGCGGTCTCGAATGGCTGGCACGCACGGACCATACCGGCCGCACACCTGCACTCGAAGAAACATTCGATGAATGGGCGAACGTCCTGACAACGGGCATCCTGAATCTTGTCTATGTGCTGGACCCCGGAAAGATCGTCCTTGGTGGACCGTTGAGCATATTGTTCCCTCGCGTCGAACAGAGGGTGAAACGGGCGCTGGCGAGCAACCTCATGCACGGCTTCACGGCGCCGCCGATCTACATCACACGGCTCGGCGTGGACGGAGCCGCTATCGGCGCCGCTTCCGTCGTCAGGAACCAGCTATTTGCGTTGCCGAGCCTGAATGGTTCCGGTGCGGGTAGTGATCTTCGAGCCTTTTAGCTTTGTCCTTGATCTTTGGGCCGCTTCGAAGACGTCCACCGCCGCACACACCGTACGCATTGCCGCTGCCCCGTCTTTCCCCTTGACTGCCGCTGTGGTTGATCGCTGACGCAGCTTCGCATCACAGCTATTTGCTTCGTCATTGCGCCCCCCTGCTCTCCGTTGAACTGGTAAGAATGGGGCACGCTGCCAGTCACCCATGCCGTCTCCAGAGCAGACATTCAACCATCCTGAGTAAAATCACGAAACCCGGTTATCGGCAACCACGCAAGCGCCCCGCCGTACACTTCTTTTGATTATCTGATCGCATCCATGAACACTGCTCAACACCCACTCCCCGCCGTCATGCAAAGCACTCCTCCCGAATATATTTTTATGGGGGTTCGCATGAGAGTGCTTCTCTCGTCGGCACAAACCGGCGGCCAGTTTTCGATGATCGAAGGCATCATGCCGCCGGGTGGCGACGGCGGCTTGCATATTCATCATCGCGAAGACGAGTCGATGTTCATCATCGAAGGTGAAATGGAAGTCACGATCGGAGACAAAGTCGAAATACTGAGCGCCGGCTCCTCCTACTTCGCGCCGCGCGGCGTGCCGCAACGGCTGCGCAACCTCGGCGAAAAGCCCGTGCGCTGCATCGTGACCACCACGCCCGGCGGTTTCGACGAATTCATTGCTCAAGCGGGTATCCCTCTGGACGGCGCGGCCGGCGCCGGCGCCGCGGAAATCCCGGCGCAACCGCCCACGCCGGAACAGATGGCGGGCTTGCTGCGTCTCGCCGAATCGTTTGGGATCGAGATTCTGCTGCCGCCCGGCGCCTGATTTCCACAGGCTCGAACGGCCCTCAAAAGGCCGTTCGAAGACGATGCGGCACAGGGCACATCGCGCCGGGTGCCGCCGTCATAGCAACGCGACCGCGGTTGCCTCG
Source organism: Paraburkholderia sp. Cy-641 (assembly GCF_011752945.1). Classification (NCBI taxonomy): domain Bacteria; kingdom Pseudomonadati; phylum Pseudomonadota; class Betaproteobacteria; order Burkholderiales; family Burkholderiaceae; genus Paraburkholderia; species Paraburkholderia sp. Cy-641. The sequence goes on along the minus strand of NZ_VWWM01000015.1, from coordinate 98,430 downwards.
TCGGTAATCAGCACATGGACGAGCCCGGCCCGGATCGCCCCGCGAATGATCGACACCTTCTGCAATCCGCCCGCAGCCAGGATCAGCTCGGGAATCGCTCGCAGGTCCTCCAGAGCAGGGTTGATCGTGCGCGCGGCCAGCGGATGATCGACCAGTCGTCCGTCGGCGTCGAGATAATGCCCGCAGATGTCGCCGGCCGCGCCGGCATCGCGTAGCGACTGGCAGGCCGCTTCCGAAATCACGCCATATTCGAGCATCTTCGACTGCGGCGAGAGATCGGTCGCGCTCAGCAACGCCATGTCGACGTGCCTCGCCATCTCCAGCACGCTGCGAACGGGCTCGCTGCGAACGAGCGCGTCGCGCAGTTCGGCCGTCTCCGCATGCAGCGGCGCCGTCATGTAGTAGCAGGTTGCGTCCAGCATCCGCGCGAACAAAGCCGCGTTGTCGTAGGGATTGATGCGCGTGCTGCGCGCAAGGCCGCCGCACATCAACACCACGGTATTGTCCATCTGCTGCCGCCGTATGACGTTCTGCGCGGCGGCGTTGATCGTGCCGCCCCAACTGATGCCTAGCGTGGCGCCCTGCCCGAGTTGGCTGGAGACGTACTGGCCCGCCGCCGCGCCGACCACCGGACGCAAGTCGTCGGCATCTTCGGGCGTCGGCACCACGATCGCGCGGCGCAGATCGTAAGCCTCGGTCAGCCGCACTTCCAGCTCGACATAAGCACCCACCGGGCTATTGATCGTGATCTGCACGAAGCCGCTGGCGCGCGCCTCGTTGAGCACGCGATTCACGCGCTTGCGCGTGAGACCCATGCGCAACGCAATCGCCTCCTGGGTTTGCCCCTCCTTGAAATACGCCCAGCAAATGCGCGCCATCACCTGCGCGTCGATCGATTGCCCCTCGTCTGCGGAAGGGGCGTTCCTGTGGCGTTCCATGCGCGATTTTCTCCGTTGTCCTTGCAGGCTCGCCGTGACGCGGCAAGCCGGCGGTGTGCAACGGTATCACCTTCCGGCGCATGAGCACAAATGGGTTTTCGCAGTCACAAAAGGGTAACGTTACAAATGTACCTTAGCGAACTCAAATGAGCTTCGGGTATTCGGATGAACAAGATCCCTGACACGATGGGCGCCGCCGGCACGCGGCGCGCGCGAGGCGGCATCGAGCTTGCGGGCGTGTCGCGCCGTTACGGCACGTACGTCGCCGCCGACCAGATCGACCTGACAATCGGCGAAGGCGAGTTCGTCGCCCTGGTCGGGCCGAGCGGATGCGGCAAGTCCACCCTGCTGCGCATGGTCGCCGGACTCGACTGGCCCGATAGCGGCACCATTCACATCGGCGGCCGCGACACGGCTACGCTCGGCCCGTCCGCGCGCGACGTGGCGATGGTGTTCCAGAACTACGCGCTCTATCCGCACCTGACGATCCGCGAGAACATCGCGACGCCGCTCGCCCTACGCGAGCTACGTGTGTGGGAGCGTGTGCCGCTCGCCTGGCGGCTCTCGGCCGCGAGCCGCCGGCGCCGCGCCGCGATCGACACGAAAGTGCGCGAAGCGGCCGAGTCGCTCGGCATCGGCGCGCTGCTCGAACGCAAGCCCGCCGCGCTATCCGGCGGCCAGCGCCAGCGCGTGGCGCTCGGGCGCGCGATCGTCCGGCAGCCGGCCGTTTTTCTCTACGACGAGCCGCTGTCGAACCTCGACGCCGAATTGCGCGCCAGCATGCGCGGCGAGATCGTCGAGTTGCACCGGCGGCTCGGCGTGGCCACGCTCTACGTCACGCACGACCAGGTGGAAGCGATGACCATGGCGGATCTCATCGCGGTCATGCGCGCCGGCCGCATCCTGCAACTGGGCACGCCGGCGGAGCTGTACGCACAGCCCTGCTCGATCGAAGTGGCGCGCACCATCGGCACACCGGTCATCGGCCTGCTGCCGGCCAGCGTTCGCACGGCCAGACAAACCCTGAGCGCGGCGGACGGCTGCATCCTGCCGCTCGCCGTCGATCTGCCCGAAGGCACGGCGCTCACGCTCGGCCTGCGCGCCGAGCACCTCACGCTGGTCGAGGCGAGCTGCCCCGGCGCCCTGCCGGCACGCGTGCTCAACCTCGAATATCTCGGCGCCGACACGCTGATTCACGTCGCCGTGGACGGCGCGGCCGGCGCGCCGCCCGCGCGCCTCGCGGTGCGTGTGTCCGGCATGCCGAACGCCCATGCACGTATCGGCGAAACCTGCGGATTGCAGGCCGATCTCGCGCGTGCGGTCGTGTTCGACGCGGACGGCCAGCGCGTCGCGCAAACCGGTCGGCCTGCGGCTCACGGCATGCGGGTGGTGCATGGCTAAGCCGCTGCGCGCAAGCTCCCCCGCCCTCGCTTTGCCGACCGCGAGACCCTCGCGCACGCCCGTGATCGTCCTGTTCGCGGGCCCGGCCGTGCTGCTCGGCCTCGCCACGCTGATCCTGCCGCTCGTCGCCGTGATCGTGCTGGCCTTCACCGACTACCGGCTCGGCGCATCGCACGTCGATTTCATCGGACTGCAGAACTTCGCGTCGCTGGCACACGACCCGGTGCTGCAACGCTCGTTCGCCAACACGCTGCTCTACACGGCACTGGTGGTGCCGGCCTCGACCGTGCTCGGCCTCGGCCTTGCCCTGCTGATCGACGCACGCACGAGCCTGCGCTCCCTGTATCGCACCCTGCACTTTCTGCCCGTGATGGCCGCCACGATCGCGATTGCGGTGGTGTGGGAGTTCATGCTGCATCCGAGCTTCGGGCTCGTGAACCTGCTGCTCGCGCGCGTCGGCATTGCCGGCCCGCACTGGCTCGAAGACCCGCGCACGGCGCTGCTCTCGCTCGCGCTGATCGGCATCTGGCAGGCCACCGGCTTCAACATGGTGCTGTTCCTCACCGGCCTGACCGGCATTCCCGCGCAGTACCGCGAAGCGGCCGCCGTGGACGGCGCGGCGAGCGGCTGGACCCGCTTCTGGCTCGTCACCTGGCCGTTGCTGCGGCCCATCACGGGCTTCGTGGTGGTGATCTCGACGATTCGCTCGTTCCAGTTGTTCGAAACCGTCTACGTCATCACCGGCGGCGGGCCGCAGAAGTCCACCGAGGTGCTGCTCTTCACGATGTTCAGCGAAGCATTCGAATTTTTCCGCACGGGCCGGGGCGCCGCCATCGCCGTGCTCTTTCTTCTGCTGGTGGGCGTGCTCACGCTCGTCAAATTCCGCTTTTCGAGCGACCGGAGCGCTTCATGAACCCTTCGCGCAAGCCTCGTCTCGCCGGGCTGGGCGGTTCGCTGCTGCGTCATGCCCTGCTCGGCATCAGCAGTCTCGTGTCGCTCGCGCCGTTCGCCTGGATGCTCTCGACGGCCTTCAAGCCGGCCAACGAAATCTTCTCGCGCCAGTTGCATCTGCTGCCGCAGCACTTCGCCGGATGGCAGAACTTCGCCACCGTGTTCGCAAGCGTGCCGATGCTGCGCTACCTCGCCAACGGCATACTCGTCGTTGTCCTGATCTTTTCCTTGCAGCTGGCGATCGCTTTGCCGTGCGCCTACGTGCTCGCCAAGCTGCCGTTTCGCGGCCGCCGCCTGCTGTTCGACGCGGTGCTGTTCTGCCTGATGCTGCCGCCCCAGGCAGTGGCGATCCCGCAGTTCCTGCTCGCGCAGCAGCTCGGCCTCGTCGACAGTTACTGGGCGCTCGCGCTGCCCTACGGCGTTTCCGCGTTCGGCATCTTCCTGCTGCGCCAGTATTTCCGCACCGTGCCCGACGAGTTGCTCGACGCGGCCCGCCTCGACGGCTTCAGCGAGTTCGCCATCGTGTTCCGGTTGATGCTGCCCGTCGCGCTGCCCGCCGTGACGGCCTTCGGCATCTTTTCGGTGAGCGCGCACTGGAACGAGTTCTTCTGGCCGCAGATCGTGCTGTCGTCGCCTGACAAGCTCACGCCGCCGCTCGGCATCGCGTTCTTCCGCAACGAGGAAGCGGGCACCGACTACGGCGCGCTGATGGCCGCCGCCGCGATCGTGGTGGCGCCGCTAGTGCTGGCGTTCCTGCTGGCGCAGCGCCGCTTCATCGAAGGCATCGCGCTCTCCGGCATGAAAGGCTGAGGCGCGCCGCGCCCGCGCGTTTCCGCCGGGCGGTCCTTTTCCGTATCGACCCATATCGGCCTCGACCGTATCGACCACCGGCCGCGCACCGCGCCGCGGCCTCATCACAGGAGTCACGCAGTGAAAACACGCAGAACCCGCCTCAGGCAGATGTTCGCCGTGATCGCCATGGCAGTGGGCTCGTTCGCCGGCCTCGGCGTGCAGCCGGCCGCAGCCGCCCAAACCGAGCTGACGGTGCTGTACGCCTTCCCCGACCTGTTCCGCCCGGCCATGGACGATCTCGCCAAACGCTTCATGGCGGCTAACCCGGACGTGCGCATCGTGTACCGCGCGCCCGCGCCGGAGTACGAGCAGGTGCTGCAAACCGTGCTGCGCGAATCGGTGGCAGGCACGCAACCCGATGTGGTGATGCAGGGGCTCAACAACATCCGCGCCCTGTCCGATCAGGGCAGCGCGGTGCCGCTCGATCCGCTCATCGCCGCGGACAAGGATTTTGCCTCGCAGGGCGACAGCCCCGCGATGCTGGCGGCCGGCAAGGTGAAGGGCCGCAGCTACGCGCTGCCGTTCGCGATCTCGCTGCCGGTGCTCTACTACAACGCCGATCTCGTGCGCCGCGCGGGCGGCGACCCGTCCCATCTGCCGACCACCTGGGACGGCGTGACGGCGTTGGCGAAGAAGATCAATGCGCTGGGCTCCGGCACCAACGGCATCTTCTACGCGTGGGACGAGACCGGCAACTGGATGTGGCAGTCGCTGGTCCTGAGCCGCGGCGGCAGCATGCTCGACGCCAGCGAACGCAAGGTGGCCTTCGACGGCAAGGAGGGCCAGTGGGCCATCGGCCGGCTTGCGCGGCTGGTCACACAAGCCGGCATGCCGTACCTGACCCACACGGCGGCGCGCCAGCAGTTCGCGGCGGGCAGCCTCGGCATCTTCGCCACCTCGACCTCCCAGCTCGCGACGATCCAGAAGATCACCGCCGGTCATTTCCAGCTGGCGGTCGGCACGTATCCCGATCTCAAGCCGGGCCTTTCGCATCTGCCCGCCGGCGGCAACGGCCTGATGATCACCGCACGCGATCCGGCCAAGCAGCAGGCCGCCTGGCGCTTCATCCGCTTTGCCACCGAGCCGGCGCAGGCCGCCGAGGTCGCACGCCGCACCGGCTATTTTCCGCCGAACGAAAAAGCGGGCGCCCTGCTGAAGGACTTCTACAAGGCCAACCCGAACTTCGCGGTGGCGGTGCAGGAACAACCCTATGCGACGGCCTGGTACGCATTCCCCGGTCCGAACGGGCTGAAGGCGATCGACGTGATCAAGGACAGGCTGGAGAGCGTGGCGAGCGGCCAGCGCGCCGGCGACGCCGACAAGGTGCTCACCGAGATGGCGACCGACGTCCAGGCTTTGCTGCCGCAACGATAAACAGGAGAACATCATGACCAACGCAGTTCGCACACTCGAAGTCAACGGCCGGCGCTACGCGCTGCCTAGGCAGCCGACCGTGGTCGCCTGCGTGGATGGCCTCGACCGGACCTATCTCGACGCCGCCTTCGAACGCGGCATCGCGCCGTTCCTGCAATCGCTGCATGCGCGTGGCTGGTGCCGCGCCGCGCGGTGTGCGATGCCGAGCTACACCAATCCCAACAATCTGTCGATCGTCACCGGCGTGGCGCCGTCGGTGCACGGCATCGCCGGCAACTACTTCTACGACGAGGCGGCCGGCGCCGAGGTCATGATGAACGACCCGGCCTTCCTGCGTGCACCGACCATCCTCGCCGAGCTGGCCGGGGCCGGCGCGCGCGTGGCCGTGGTCACCGCGAAGGACAAGCTGCGCCGCATGCTCGGCCATGGTCTTCCCGAGAGCCCGGGCGCGCTGTGCTTTTCGGTCGAAACGGCGGGCCCGGCGGCAGCCGGCTTCCTGCCGTCCCCGCTGCCGCCGATCTACAGCGCCGCTGCCAGCGAGGCGGTTTTCAGCGCCGGCGTGCTCCTGCTCCAGCGGTGGAAGCCCGACTTCCTCTATCTGTCGACCACCGACTATATCCAGCACAAGTACGCGCCCGGCGAAACCGAGGCCAATCAGTTTCTCGCCATGCTCGACCGCCATCTGGCCGCCATGCACGAGCTCGGCGCGCGCCTCGTGCTCACCGCCGACCACGGCATGGGCGCGAAGAGCGACGCGGCGGGACAGCCCAACGTGCTGTTCCTCGCCGACCGGCTCGACGCGGCCCTGCCCACGCTGAAAGCCCGCGTGGTGCTGCCGATTACCGATCCCTACGTGCGCCATCACGGCGCCCTCGGCGGTTTCGCGACGGTCTATCTGCATCATGACGGCGACGGCGCCAATGCCGCCGATATCGCTGCCGCGCGCACGCTGCTCGCCGGCCTGCCCGGCATCGACGCGGTGCTCGACCGCGAGGAAGCAGCGGCCTCGCTGGAACTGCCGGCGGACCGCATCGGCGACCTCGTCGTGCTGGCCGGCCCCGCGCACGTGCTGGGCACGCGCGTCGCGGAACACGATCTGTCCGGTCTCGACCGGCCGCTGCGCTCGCACGGCAGCCTCCATGAGCAGCCGGTACCGCTCATTTCCAGCTTCGAGCCGGCGGACGAATTCACCGGCCGCGCGCTGCGCAACTTCGACGCCTTCGCGGTCGCTCTCGCCGGGGAGCACGGCAACTGATGGCGAATCTGCAACGACGAGTCGTCATGGTCTGCTGCGACGCGCTGGGACGCGACTGGATCAACCCGGACCTCACGCCGGCCCTGCATGCGCTACAGCGGACGGCGCTGCATTGCTCGGCGTACCGGGCAGTCTTTCCCTCCGTCACGCGGGTGTCGGCGGCCTCGATCGCCACGGGCTGCCGGCCGAGCCGGCATGGACTGCACGGCAACCGTATGGGCTTGCTGGAAGCGGGCCGGGTGAGTATCTACGACGTCGGCAAACCCGATTTCCGCGCCCACATGAGGCGCGCCACCGGACAGACCTTGCGCGTGCCCACACTCGCCGAGCGCGTAGCCAAACACGGCGGCTTCGTCGCGTTCTCCAACGTGTCGCCCGGCGCCGCCTATTTTCTGGACCCCGAACATTTCGGCCACGTCTATCATCGAGCCGGCTCGTACGCGCCGGGCGGCCACGCTCTGACCGGCGAAGCGGCATTGCGGATCGAGCAGGATTTCGCCGGCGACTGGAGCATGACGCAACGCTTCTGCTCCGAGGCATTGGCCGGCTCGCGTCCCGCCGTGGCGCTGCTCTGGCTCGCGCATCCCGACGCGACGCTGCACGGCGCGCCGCTCGGCTCGCCGCAGCATCTCGAAGCGCTGCGCCATGCCGACCGTTGCGTGGCCGAAGTGGTGCGCACCGTGCGCGAACTGCGCGCGAGCGGCGACGACATCCTGCTGCTGGCGGGCTCCGATCACGGGCAGGAAAGCATCGGCGGCAGCATCGACATCGAAGCCTGGCTGGCGGCACAGGGGCTCGCGGCGGCGCTCGAAAGCGGCGCCGTCGCGGTGGCGGGTCAAGGCACCGCCGCCGTGCTCTATGCGACTCCGGCGGGACGGCCAGCGCTCGAAGCGGTGCTCGATGCGCTCAGCGAGGAACCGTGGGCCGATTCGGTCGAAACCGGCGACACGCTATGCGCGCGCGGACTCGCGCCGCAAGACGGCATCGTCGCGGCGGTGAACATGGCGTGCCTCGATGCGGCTAATCCATACGGCATGCGCTGGACCGTGGCCGAGCCCGGCAAAACGCGCGTCGACGGACACGGCGAACACGGTGGCTGGGGCGCGGACGAGACACGGCCGTTCCTGATGATCGAGCATGCGCAGCAGACTGCGGGCACCGTGGTCCGCGACACCAGTCTCGTGGACGTCGCGCCGACCATACTGGATTTTCTGGGCCTGCCGGCTGGCGGTATGGATGGCGTGTCGTTGTGGCGTGAGAGTGCGATGGCTGGCTGAGGCTGCTGGCTGGCCGTGTGCGTCGAGTCGGGAGGTGTGGTGAGGTCGGTTAGTCGTCTGATGCAACCCGCAAAAAGGTCGCTCATCTCAAACGTCTATTTCAGCTGCCCAATTTGACAGCAACGCGTTATCGGAACCCCGCAGACGTTCGTGATCTGCGCAAGAGCTTCGCGTCGAGTCATGTCTGGGGTGAAGCGTGCATTAAAGTCAACGTGAAACAATACGATTGCCCCGTGCGCTCGTCTGCGCGTTACTTCTCTCCAACCTTGCCGGAGAATACGTCATGCCAATAATCCGACTGTCGCCATCGGGCGGGCCCATAGGCCACGCTGCCTCTCCGGTCAGGCCTGAAAGTCATCCAAAGTCGGATGTCACTCAACCTACGACTCTAGAGGGGGTATTGTCGGAACTCATGAGCCGGCCGCCCCAGCCGCGCACCTCGCGAAAAATAGCGCTTCCCAAACGCGACCCCAGCAGCAACGGTCCAAGCGCCATCCGGGCCGAGATGGCGGGGTACTTGTTCCTCCGTGCGGCAAAAAGACAACATGTAGAAGGTGCTGACCTTGCCGATCTGGAAAATGGACAGAAAGCACTTGAACTGACCCGCGAAGCGTTAAATCACGGCCGTGGCAATGTCAAAAGCGACTCACCAGCGGCCATCGTCCGCATGGTTGCCGCTCGAACGCTCATGACCAGGAAAATACCCGCAGGACCGGCGTTCGAACAGCTATTCGGAGGCCGGACTGACGCAGTTGCCCAAACCGCAAAGGCAGCGGCAACTGCAATGTTCACGAAAGCGGGAAATTGCGGCGAACATTCCATAGTCGCTGCGGCGATGCTTGGCGCTGTCATGGAACCTGATCAGAGCGCTCAACTGGTGAGTGACCTCCATAAGGACCATGCGTGGACGGAACTCGCCCGTTATCCGGCGTCAGAGCAGCGACATCCTGATAATGTGGTGGTTGATCCGTGGGCGGATGGGCCGGCAATCTTCGCGGAAGACGGTAAGTACTCCAGTGAGTACGACCCTGTCGTGCTTGCGTCTTTTAGTTCACTCGAGGCGAAGGATATCTTGGCCGAGGCCCAAAAAGGCGTTGCGGCCCTGGCTGGGTTCACATCGCCTTCAGAAGCAGTCAATGAAACTTACGCACGGAATCTCAGGCCCAGTGCGCCAGAGTGGACTCCCGAGCCCGTGCTGGACCAATACTCAGCGAGTTACGACCTCTATCACCTGGAGAAGTCCAGAGATAAGGAGACGATCGGACTGCGCAAAGAGATCCTGGCTGCTGGCGTCGCGAGATCTTTGGGGGCGAACGTCGCCAACGCCGCGGCAATCGCGCCTGAGATCATCAAGGAGGCTTATACGCTGAGTGGCAAAAAAATCACCTAAAAAATCAGAGATGGGCCCGGAAACTCGGTCAGATTGGTCTTTACCGCTGGAGCAGTTCAATCACAAGCACACCCTAAAAAATCGTCTAGCTTTTTGGGTGCAGTTCATCGTCAGGTGGCCACGATACTCCCAGGCGCTTCAACGGAACTCAAGGTGAATTGTCTGGCCGCTTACGTTTGATCGGCACTGGCCACGATACTCTGCTTGAAATATCGCGAAGTCAGCGTGGCCGCGCCCATATCCGTTGCCGCTTCCAGCAAATGCGGCGCGAGCTCTTTCAGACGCGACTCCGGCAAGCGAGTACTCGGACCCGCGAGGCTCACGATGCCCACGACCTCATGAGTAACGGGATTGCGCACCGCCGCCGCAATCGACGTCATACCGGCCTCGTAGGTCTCGATAGCGACACCGTAGCCGCGCTGACGCGCGCCGTTCAGGTCCTTCAGGAATTGCTGGATCGTCTTCGGCGCACGCGGCGCGTTCCGCGCTTTCGCACCGAGCCCCCCCTGCCTCGACACCAGTTCGATCGCGCGCTCGTCCGGCAGCGTGGCAAGCCACGCCTGGCCGCTGGCCGTGCAATGCAGCGGCGGGTTGCTGCCCATGTCCGGGTCGTAGCGCAAGCCCGACTTCGCTCCCTGCGCCTTGCCGACGAAGGTAAGGTGATCGCCCTCCACCACGCCAAGCCGCGCCAGTTCGCCCGATGCCTCGGCCAGCCGGTCCAGTACCGGCTGCGAAATGTCGAACACCCCGCTCGTCGAGAGATAGATCAACGCCAGTGAAACGAGCTTCATGGCAAGCAGATACTCGCCATGCTCTTCGTCCTGGCGCACGAAGCCCTCGTCGATCAGCATCGAGAGGAGCCGGTGCGTGCCGCTGCGCGGAATGTTCAGCGTGTCCGCAATCGTGGCCAGCGGCATGCGGCCGCCATTCTTCGCCAACAGTTCGAGCACGGCCAGCGCACGCTCAAGATTCCCTGCCATTTAGCTTTCTCATCGTTATCGTAATAGCCAAATGAGAACACAATTCCACACTGGAATTCAAGCAGATTCGCATGAGCCTGCTTGCCGTCCATGCCCTGGATTCACGGTCGCAAACCACCCCTCGTGACGCGCACGCCCGAACAGCACCGCCGCGCCAATTTGTGGAATTAATTTTCTATATGGAATAGTATTCAACAAATACAGCTCGGCAAAAATTTGCGACTTGATCAACGACATGGAGACAGGACAATGCGGGTACTGATCACGGGCGGCAGCGGTTTTCTGGGGGCGTGGATCATGAAGCGGCTGCTGGCGCGCGGCATGGACTGCGTCGCGTTCGACCTGCGCGCGAACGCGCGGCTCATCGAGACGCTGTCGCCCGAGCGCGCGGCCTCGGTGCAGTGGCGCACCGGCGATATCGCCAGCGCGGACGACACCGCCCGTGCGCTCGAAGGCTGCGACGCGGTCATTCATCTCGCGGGCATCCTCACGCCCGATTGCGCGGTGAATCCCGTGCGCGGCGCACAGATCAACCTGCTCGGCACGCTGAACGTGTTCGATGCCGCACGCGCGGCGGGTATACGCCGCGTGCTCTACGCGAGCAGCGCGGGCGTGTTCGGCCCCGACGACGGCGCGACGCCGCTGCCGCAAACGCACTATGGCGCCTTCAAGCTCGCCTGCGAAGGCTCCGCCCGCGCGTACTGGCACGACCACGGCATCGCGAGCATCGGCTTCCGGCCGCTCGTGGTCTACGGCGCGGGGCGCGAATCGGGCTCGAGCGCGGGACCGAGCCTCGCCTGCCGCGCGGCCGCGCGCGGCGAACGCTATACGATTCCGTTCGGCGGCTCGACGGGCCTCATCTTCGCCGACGATGTCGCCGCGGCCTACGAAACAGCGCTGCTGCACGACTTCGAGGGCGCGCACGCGTTCACGCTGGCGGGCGAGATAACGCCGATCAGCACGCTGATCGACAGGATCACGGCGATCGTTCCGGGTGCGCAAATCGATGCGAGCGGGCCGCCGCTGCCGATCGCCAGTGCGTTTCCCCATGATCCCGCGCTCGCGCGCCTGCTGCCCGGCCTGCCGCAAACCTCGCTCGAAGACGGCCTGCGCGAGACCGTGGCGTTCTATCGCCACGGTCATCAGCCATCCTGAGTATTTATCGCCGCACGGCTTCAGCGAGATCGAGCGCAATGGGCGCGCGTGCCGCAGCCGCCTGGTGCACCGCCAGTGTCGCCGCGAGCGTGCGCGCGCCGTCGTCCACGGCACACACCGGCGCCTCCTCGCCTGCGATCACCGCGGCGAAGTGGCGCAATTGCTCGTGATACGGATCACCCGCATGCGGCGTGCTGCGCTCCACCGTCAACGGCTCGTGCCAGCCCTTGCCGCTGCGGTATTCCCACACGTCGAGCTGCGGCAGCGTGAGCGACGCGTCCGTGCCGATCAGGAAGTGCGTGTTCTCCTGCTGACGCGGGTAATGCGCGGCCTCACCCGCCACGAGGTCCCAGTTCCACGGCGCGGCCGCCGTGTCGGACACGACGAGCGTGCCAAGCGCGCCGCTCGCGAAACGCAGCAGCACGGCAGCCGTATCTTCCACCGCGAAACCGCGCACGCCGCTCGACGTCTGCGCCTGCACCTCGACGATCTCGCCGAACAGAAACCGCATGATGTCGATGTCGTGAATCAGGTTGATGAGCACGGGACCGCCGCCGGTCTCGCGGCGCCACTGCACGCCGAAGTAGCCGTCGGGCTTGTAGAAGGTGGCAAGCGCGTTGGCCGCCACCGGCTTGCCGAGCCGCCCCGACTGCACGATCTCGCGCGCGCGGCGCAGGATCGGATTGTGGCGGCGATGGTGGCCCACCAGCAACGGCACGTTCGCCTCGCGCGCGGCGCGGTCCAGCCGCAGTGCGTCCTCCACGCGATCGGCGACGGGCTTTTCGAGCAACGCCGGCACGCCGCGCGCGACGCACGCGAGACCGACATCCACATGCGTCGCGTTCGGCGTGGCGACGATAGCGCCTTCGGGGCGCACTTCGTCGAGCAGCGCCGCGTAGTCGGCAAACCAGCGCAGCCCTTCGGCACGCGCGAACTGCTCTGCGGCCGGCGATGGGTCCGCGATCGCCACCACTTGCGCATGCGGATGCAGCCGCGCGCGCTCTACATGCATCCGGCCGATCGCACCCGCGCCGATCACCGCCATACGTCTCCTTGCCATTGCGCATCTCTCCTTGCTTCGGTTGAACAGATCGGCACCGGAGCGCCGCTACGGGTGATTACCCCGATACCTTGAAATTCTCTTTAATTGTTGAATACTATTCCACTTTGAATCAAGATTCACTTTGGCTTTTTTCGGGCACAACCGTTTTGCGCGATGTGCCGACCACAACGAAGCAGGCCCTTCAAACGGGGCAGGAGCGGAGACACATGACGGACAAGCACTCACAGGACACCCACCTTTCGGCCCCCGAAACGTCGACGGCAGAAACGCCGCCCGCCTCGGCGATCTCGCGGCGAGTGTGGCTCGCCACGGCCGGCAAGGCACTCGCGGGCGGTGCCGCGGTGCTCGCGGCGCCCGCCTTCGTGCGCGCGCAGGGCGAGCAGCCGCTCAAGCTCGGCCTGCTGATGGCCAAGCAGGGCGTGTGGACAGAACAGGGCGAAGTGATCGCCAACGGCGTAAAGCTCGCGCTCGACCAGGCCGGCAACCAGGCGCGCGGCCGCCGCGTCGACCTCGTCTGGTACGACGAACCGAATCCGCAGTCGGCGCAGCAGAACATGCAGAAGCTCGTCGAAGAGGACAAGGCGGTCGCCGTGATCGGCGGCACGAACAGCGGCACGTCGCTGGCCATGTCGTCGGTCGCAATGCGCACCAAAACGCCCTATATCGCGCCCAATGCCGCCGCGCGCGAGCTGACCGGCAGCAGTTGCAATCCGTACACCTTCCGCGTGCTGAGTCCGACGCCCGTGACCTGCCGCGCGCTCGCGCCGTCGCTGCTCGCGATCGGCAAGAAATGGCACTTCCTCGTGGCGAACTACGCGTATGGGCAGGACATCCAGCGCTCGATGTCGGACCTGCTCAAGCAGTCGGGCGGCACGATCGTGGGTGCGGACGTCACGCCGCTGAACACCACCGACTTCAGCGCGTTCATCCTCAAGATCCGCCAGTCGAAGCCCGATGTCGTGCTGCTCGGCCTGCCCGGCGGCGACCTCTCCACGTTCCTCAAGCAGTACGCCGAAATGGGCATGAAGAACCAGATTCCGGTGGCCTGTCCGATCATCGGCGACTCGGACCTATGGTCGATCAGCGTCGACGCCGCAACCGGCTACTACGGCAAGCCGTGGCACTTCAGCTCGCCCGACCACTCGCCCGAGGAAATCGCCTTCATCAAGCAGTACACCGCGAAGTACGGCAAGCCGCCCGCCGACAAGGCATGGATCGGCTGGTTCACCATGCGCTCGCTGCTCAAGGCCGTGAACGAGGCGAAGAGCACTTCGGGCCCGGACATCGTGCAGAGCCTCGAAACGGTGCAACTGGGCGACAGCATGGGCCCCGCGTATTTCCGTCCGTGGGATCATCAGCTTCTGCGGCGCTGGACCGTGTTCAAGGTGAAGGACCACATCACCGACAAGTGGGACTGGCTCAACCAGGTCTCGGTGGTGCCGAAGAACCCGGCCGACCTCGACCGGCTCTACGGCACCCGCCAGGAAATCGGCTGCACGATGGCTGCCCGCTGACGCCGCCCGCCAACGCCATTGCGCCGCAACGGCGGCGCTTCGGGGGCACGACCCATGCAAGCCGCGCGAGCGCCCTGAAGCAGCACGCGCTCGCGCACGCAAGACCGCTCGGCATCGTGCACGATGATGCCGGCACAACCCAGGAGATGAAATCAGCATGACTTCCCCCTCTTCCACTCCCGCCGAGGCTGTCGCGGCCACGCCGGTTTCGCTCGACGAAGGCCTGAGCGGCGCCACGCGCGTCTACTACATCGTCGGCGATCCGATCGCGCAGGTGCGTTCGCCCAAAGGCGTGACGGCAGCGATGCGCGAAGCGGGCCGCGACGCGCTCGTGGTGCCCGCGCACGTCGCGCCGGCCGATCTCGCCGCGTTCTTCGCGGGCGTGGCGTGCATGCGCAATGTCGACGGCGTCATCATCACCGTGCCGCACAAGTTCAGCGCGACGGAATTCTGCGCGAGCCTTTCTGAACAGGCGGCGTTCCTCGGCGCGGTGAACACCTTGCGCCGCACGCCCGACGGCGGCTGGCACGGCGACATGTTCGACGGCGCCGGCTTTGTCGCCGCACTCGCCGACGAAGGCTGCGACCTGCGCGGCAAGCACGCGCTGCTCGTGGGCGCGGGCGGCGCCGGCTCGGCCATCGCCCAGGCGCTCGTGAACGCGGGCGTCGGCTCGCTCGACGTGCGGGACAACGACAGCGTGCGCGCCGGCTCGCTCGTCGAGCGCCTCGCCACGCTCGGGCGCGGCGCGGTGCGCGTGGCCGCGAGCGAGGTCGCCGCCGAATCGTTCGACGTGGTCGTGAACGCATCGCCGATGGGCATGCGCCCCGACGACCCGCTGCCCATCGACGTCTCGCGCCTGCCGGCCAGCGCCTTCGTGGGCGACGTCGTCACGAAGCCGCCGCTCACGCCCTTCATCGCCGCGGCACGCGCGCGCGGCTGCAAGACCGTAACGGGCACGCAGATGTTCACGCGCGTGTGCGATCGCATGGTGGAATTTCTTCTGGATTCCCAGGCATGAATACGCACTCGCGAATCGCGGTCGTGACCGGGGGCGCGGGCGGCATCGGCCGGGCCATCGCGGCGCGTCTGCAACACGACGGCCACCGCGTCGCGCTCTGGGATCTCGACGGCGACGCGGCAAACGAGGCCGCCCGCGCGCTGCCGGAAAGCTCGGCGCTCGGCGTGCGCGTGGACGTGACCGACGAAGCATCCGTCGCGGCCGCCATGCATGCAACGCTCGCGCGCTTCGGCACCTTGCACGTGCTCGTGAACAGCGCGGGCGCGACCGGTCCGGTCGCGAACGTAACCGACTGCGACCTCGCGGCCTGGCAACGCTGCATCGACGTGAATCTGCGCAGCGTGTTCCTCTGCTCGCGCGCCGCCGTGCAGCCGATGCGCGAGGCCGGGTTCGGGCGCATCGTGAACCTCGCTTCGATTGCGGGCAAGGAGGGCAATCCACAGATGTCCGCCTACTCTGCCGCGAAAGCGGGCGTGATCGCCTTCACGAAATCGATGGGCAAGGAACTCGCGCTCACGCCTATCCGCGTGAACTGCGTCGCGCCCGCCCTGATCGAGACGCCGCTGCTTGCGCAGCTGACGCCCGAGGCCCTCGGCGCAAGCCTCGCGAAAATCCCCATGCAGCGTGCGGGCACCGCGCAGGAAGCGGCCAACCTCGTGGCCTGGCTCGCTTCCGATCAATGCTCGTTTTCGAGCGGCGCGACCTTCGACCTCTCCGGAGGCCGTGCCACGTACTGATTCGCTGCGCTGTCCTCTGCCGCCGCTTAATTTTGAATCTTGTTCCACTTTTTTATTTATTGGAATATGATTCCAAAATCAAGAACACCGTTTGCCACGCGCATTCAGCCATGCGCGCGCGGCGAACCGGAATGGAGGAGGCACGGAGATGGGTGCGGTCAGGCAACAGGGGCGGCAGGAGTGGCAAGGGTGGGATGAGGAAGTCGATCTGCTGGTATTCGGCGCGGGCGCGGCCGGCATGACGGCCGCGCTCGTGGCCGACCACGAGAAGCTGAAGGTTCTGCTGTGCGAGAAGACCGGCATGGTGGGCGGCATTACGTCCACCTCGGGCGGCACCACGTGGGTGCCCGGCACGAAGCTGAGCGTGGACGCGGGCGTGCCCGATAGTGTCGACGACGCGCGGCGCTTCCTGCAGTCGGTGGTCGGCGAACGCGGTGGCGACGAAGCACGCGAGGCCTTCCTGCAAAGCGGCCCGCAGGCCATCGAGGAGCTGACCCGGATCAGCGAGGTCAGGTTCGTCGCCGCCGCGGCTCACCCCGACTACGTGAACGGACCCGGCGCGGCCTATGGCGGCCGCGCGCTGGCCCCCGTGGCGTTCGACGCGCGCGTGCTCGGCAAAGCCTTCGCGCGCGTGCGGCCGCCGCGCAAGGAGTTCATGGGACTCGGCGGCATGATGGTCGCGCGCAACGATCTGAATGCGCTGCTCGCGCCGTTCGCCACGCTTGCCAACTTCAGGCGCACGCTCGCCGTCGTGGGGCGCTATGCGATGGACCGGCTGCGCTATCCGCGCGGCACGCAACTCGTCATGGGCAATGCGCTGGCCGCACGGCTCTATTACAGCCTGCTCAAGCGCCATGTCGAGGTCCGCTTCGACACGCCGCTCGTCGAACTCGTGCGCGAAGACGGCCGCGTAACCGGCGCAATCGTCGCGACGCCTGGTGGCGGCCGCCGGCGCATCGGCGCGCGCCGCGGCGTCGTGCTCGCAACGGGCGGCATCACGCGCCACCCGACGCTGCGCAATCAGCTTTTTCCGGCCGGCGCGCGCGGCCTTTCGCTGGCACCGCAAACCCATACCGGCGACGGTGTGGACCGCGCCCACCAGGTCGGCGCAAAGGTCGAGAACGGCGGCGACAGCCCCGGCCTCTGGATGCCCTGCTCGATCCAGCGCGCACGCAACGGCAGTGCGGGCGAAGACAGCGTCTGGCCGCATATCATCCTCGATCGCGCGAAGCCCGGACTCATTGCGGTGAATAGCCGGGGCGAGCGCTTCGTCAACGAATCGAACTCGTATCACGACTTCGTGATGGGCATGCTGCGCGACGCTCAAAACAGCAACGGCAACGGCGCGAGCGTGCCCGCGCATCTGATCGTCGATGCGGCATTTCTCCACGAGTATGGCCTCGGCCTGCTGATGCCCGGCCGCGGTGCGGGACGTATCGCCGAATTCGAACGCTCGGGATATCTGGTGAAAGGCAACACGCTCGACGAACTGGCCGCGAAGCTCCAGATCGATGCGGCGGGCCTCGCCTGCACGGTCGAAAGTTATAATCGCGACGCCGCCAATGGCAACGACCCCGCATTCGAGCGAGGCAGCAGTCCGATGAGCCGCTTCAACGGCGACGCACGCCAGCAGCCCAACCCGTGCATCCGGCCGATCGGTGCGGGACCGTATTACGCCGTAACCGTATGGCCCGCCGATCTCGCGTGCAGCGCGGGACTGAGCGGCAACGCGAACGGCGAAGTGATCGACGAGGCAGGCCACGTGATTCCAGGCCTTTTTGCCTGCGGCAACGACCTCTCGTCGATCTTTCGCGGTACGTACCCGGGCCCCGGCACGACGCTCGGCCCGGCCATCGTGTTGGGCTGGCGCATCGCAAAGTTCGTCGCGCACGGCGGTGCGGCGAACGAAACACCCGGCGCGCGCGAGGCTAAAGCGCGCGTCTGACACGGAGAAAACACTCATGCAACGCATCGTCAATCGCCATCAACTGAACATGCCCAAGCTGGGCCTCGGCACATGGCCCATGCTCGGCGACGAATGCACGCGCGCTGTCGTGCAGGCCCTGGAACTCGGCTATCGTCATATCGACACCGCCGCCGCGTACAACAACGAAGCGGCGGTTGGCGACGCCCTCGTGCAATCGACGGTGCCGCGCGAGCAGATTCACGTGACCAGCAAGGTATGGTGGGACCAGTTGAGCCCCGAACGCATGCGGGCCTCGTTCGACAATACGCTGCGCGCGCTGCGTTCCGATTACGTCGACCTGTTCCTGATTCATTGGCCGACGCAGGACTGGGACCTCGCGCGAACCCTCGAAACGCTCGTGTCGTTCAAGGAAGAGGGACGCGCGCGGGCGATCGGGGTGGCGAATTTTCCGCTCGCTCTGGTGCGCGAAGTCGTGGAAGTGATGCAGGTGCCGCTGGCGGCGATGCAGGTCGAGTATCACGTCGCGTTGAGCCAAGCCAAGCTGCTCGACTTTGCCCGCCAGCACGATATGGCGCTGATTGCCTATAGCCCGCTGGCCCGCAACAAGGTCTCCGAGATGCCGGAAATCCAGCAAATCGCCGCCAGGCACGGCGTGCAGCCCACTCAGGTCGCGCTGAAATGGCTCGTCGAGCAGGAACAGGTCGCCGCCGTGCCGAAGGCGAGCGGCAAAGCTAATCAGCTCGCCAATCTGGCATCGCTCGATGTGCCGCTCGATGACGAAGATCGCGCGCTCATCGCGCAATTGCCGAAGAATATCCGCATTGTCAGCCCGGCCTTCGCGCCGGCTTGGGACGCAGAGTGAGAGCGTAGCGCGGGCACGATAACGGGAGCATGTAGAATCAGGCGCTCACCTCTGCCCCGCTCGTCGTGCGAAACGTGCGAAACGTGCGAAACCCAATCGGACCTTCATCGTGCCAACCGTGAAAACACAGAAAGCCCAGCAAACTCAGGCAACGCCAAGCGGGCAACGAAGTGTCAACGCGGTCGGATCGACGAGAAGCAAGCTCAGCCGCAAGGATGAGGCCGATGAGATGACTCGCCAGATCGATTTGTCGCGCTGCGTGCCGGCCGTGCTGACTGCCGCAGCCAACCGGGTATCGCACGGCGCATCGACTGCGTACAGAAAGCACGCCGGCATTGGCTTCGTCGACTGGCGGATCGTTTGCTTTCTCGCCGCGGAAGGCTGGTCGAGCGGAGCCGAACTGGCGCAGGGACTCGGCCTCGACAAAGCGGCAATCAGCCGTAGCCTGAGCGCGCTGGTGAAACAGGGGGTCGTCGAAACGCGTGCTTCCTATGGAAGACGTAGTGAATCGAATCTCACGCGCGCGGGCACATCGCTCAGAACCAGGGTACTGCGGCTCGCACTTGACCGGGAAGAAGCCATGCTGCGCGGATTGACCACGGACGATAAAGAAAGATTGATTTCCATGCTCAATCTTATCTCACGCAATCTGATTGAAATCGACGGTTCTCAATAGGATTCGTGGTTCCACCGATACCGGACAACCTGGATTTCACCAGGCCTTAGGCACCCTCGACAGCAATAAAATCGGCGATCGCATAACCTTCACGCAGCGCCCGAGCCTGAGCGTACTCCGCTGATTTGTAATACGCCTTTGCCTGCTCGAACGACTCGAACTCGATCACGACATTGCGCGATCGACCGCTGCCTTCAAGCACCTCGCATGGGCCGCCACGCACCAGCACGCGACCGCCATAGGCTTTGATAACGGGAGTCGCGAACGCGGCATACTTTGCGTATTCCTCTTCGTTCTGAACATCCACTCGCGCAATGATGTAACCCTTCGGCATATGACCTCTGCTCATCCCAATCTCTTCAGGTTCCCGGCACCGCTCTCACCCTCGGCGGCCTTTTCTTCACAGATCAAATAATATTTTCGTCTTTCCATCCAGCAGGCGTGCAAACGCGAGGTTTCTCTTCGCACGTCTCCGCGCCTGCTGCATAACCCAAGCAATCAATCCACCGGACCGCCATGTGCCGCCCAACCGCCGTCCACGCTTAACGTCACGCCCGTAATATAGGTGGCGGACGACGACGCCAGATAGGCGACCGCATCGGCAATCTCGGACGACTCGGCAAATCGTCCCATCGGCGTACGCTTTTCGATTCCTGCCGTATTCAGGCGACCGTCCGCCACCAGGGTACGCACGATCTCGGTCATCACGTAGCCGGGAGCCACGGCATTGACGCGAATGCCGCTGCGCCCCCACTCCACCGCCATCGAGCGCGTCATGGACGAAATCCCCGCCTTCGCCGCACCGTAAGCGTTGCGCCCAGGAATGCCGCCCAACCCGGCAATAGAACTGAGGTTGACGATGGCCCCGCCCCCTGCGCCGAGCATCACCCTGGCCACCTCGCGAGACATCATGAACGTACCGCGAAGGTGAATGGAAAGGACCCGGTCGAATCCGTCGACGGTCTGCTCAACGGTCGAACCGGGCTGCTCTCCGATGCCCGCATTGTTCACGAGCACGTCGATCCGGCCATATTTCCGCGCCACCTCGCGCACCAGGGAAACGACGTCGTCTTCACTCGCCACGTTGACCCTGGCCGCCGTGTGTGAATCTCCGCTTAACTCCCCGATCCGCGCAGCGGCAGCGGCTTCGTCCAGATCCGCGATAACGACGCTATACCCGAGTTGCGCGAACTTCTGGCTGATCCCCCAGCCGATCCCACTTGCGCCACCCGTGACGATCGCCACCATCCTGTTCTCGGGATTCGACAATCCGGTTTCCGTGCTCTGACTCATCACTACCATTTCTCCGCACAAGACTGTCCTTCAAACCACGAGGTCAGTCGATGATCGAAGTGTATTGAGTCTTATGTTGATATATCAACATGACGAAAACCCTGAGGCGATACCAGCCGTGTCCGAGATCACGCGCCGCCATCGCGCGAGACCTCGCACCGCACACCTGAGACGCCAATCAAGCGCGTGCGTCGATCACGCGTCGCGCCGCTTCCAGCGCCTGCGTCGCCCAGCCCAACGGCCCGAGCAGCGGTGCGCGCTGATCGTTCGGAATTTCGATGCTGACAGGCAGATCCCTCGGCAACGCATTCCAGAGCGCCACGAGATCGATGCCGCCTTCGCCGGGCAGCAGGCGTTCGCAACGCGCAGTGTGGATCAGCTCCGCATCCGTGCTCGGCGTCCCTCCCGGCGCGTCGCACATCTGCGCGTAGTGCAGCCATTTGCGCGGCAACGCGCGCACTTCGTCGAGCGTCGAATCGGAACGTGCGAAATGCAGCGCATCGACGAGCACGCCGGCGTTCGACGGCGTCCCCGCCTCCTCGACGAGCGCGACCGCATCACGCAGTCTCTTGACCGCGGTCCACGGCATGAACTCGATGTTGGCCGTCAGACCGAACGGCGCGGAAAGCTCGCACAAGGCGGCAAACGCCTGCGCGCGCCGCACGGGATCGCTGTCGTCGCATCCGACGAGCACAGCGCGCGCGCCGAGCTTTGCGCCGGTTTCGAAGAAGTGAAGATAATCGCGCGCATCGAAGCGCTCGCCGAGGCGGATAATTTCGAGATCGAACACGCGCACGCCGGTATCGGCCATGCGTGCGAGCGTGTCCTTCAGCATGGCCGCATCGGTCATCAACGAGTAGGCGGGCCCGCCGGGCGTGGCAGGCAGCAGGCGAAAGCTCACCTCGTCGTAACCCGCTTGCGCGGCAACCGATACGAGCTCGGGCGGCGTCAGCGACAACGCCGTCAGATGCGCGAGCGAAAACGCCGGCTTTTGAGCAACGGCCTCAGTCATGAACAATCTCCATCCGGTTAGGCGCGTGCGGCGAACTCCGCGCGCACGCGCGTGCATGAGGAATACGCGCTGGCCGCCTTACTTCAGCGGAGACACCGCGGTCGGCACGAACACCTGCGAACGCATCGACGTCGTCAACCAGTCGGGTCCGCCCTTCGGCGGCCAGATGCCCTGGCTGACCGAGTCGGCGCGCGCGGCGGCACGCTCGTCGAGGCTCGCATACGGCCAGATCTGCGTGAAGCGCGGCGTGCCATCGTAGGCAAACATCACGGCCACGCAGGGCGAAACCTTCTGCCGCGCGGGCAGGTCGCGCTCCCAGGCGCTCAACGTCGGGCCGAGACCGCCCGTTTTGAACTCGTAGGTGCGGATTTCGTAGACCTTGCCGTGCTCGCCGGGCGTCGGCGCGGGCATCCATGCGAAGCCTTCATAGCTATGCATTTCGATCTTGACGAGCCATTCGCCGCAACCGAACGGATCGGCGCTGAGCAGCGTGCGCTTGCGCTCCGCGAGCATCTCCTCGGCCGTCTCGAAGCCGCGCAGCACGGCCATCTGATTGAGATCGCCGATATCCGAAAACCAGATGCCGTACAGCGTGCCGCGCGCCTGCGCATCGCGTGCGTAGGCATCGGCGGCGACGGACGCCTTGGCAACGGTGCCGAAGCGCAGTGTCATCGTGGTGAGTTCATAAAACATCTTTTTCTCCTGTCATTGCAGTACGGTTGGCGGATGCGGCCAGCGTCTTGCCGGCCGCGTCGTGTGCGGCGATATAGCCGAACGTCATCGCGGGACCGAGCGTGATCCCACCGCTCGGGTAACGCCCGCCCATCACGCTCGCCATATCGTTGCCGCACGCATAGAGGCCGCGCACGGGCTCGCCGTGCGCGTCGAGTACGTGCGCGTTCGCGTCCGTGCACAGGCCCGCAAACGTGCCGAGGCTGCCCGGCACGATTTGCACGGCATAGAACGGACCGTTTTCGAGCGGCGCCACGCAGGGATTCGGCGCGTGGTCGACATCGCCCTGCATGAGGTTGTACGGCGTCTCGCCACGCGCGAATTCGGGGTCCTGACCTTCGCGCGCGCTCGCGTTATACGTCGCGACGGTATGGTCGAGCGTCGCGGCATCGATGCCGCACGCTTCGGCGAGCGCCGCGATCGTTCTGCCACGCCGGAGGTATCCCGAACGCAGCCAGCGTCCGAGTGGAAACGGTGCGGGCTTGACGGCACCGAGTCCATACCGGCGGATAAAGCGGTGGTCGCACAACAGCCACGCGAACACGGGCTGCCCGGCAGGCACGGCGTCGAACAGCGCCTGCATGAAGTCGTAGTACGAATCGGCTTCGTCGACGAAACGCCTGCCCGCGCCCGTCACGGCGATCAGCCCGGGCTTGCCGCGCTCGATCAGATGAGGAAACGTGCCCGTGCTGCCGTCGGCGCGCTTGACGAGCGACACCGGCGCCCATGCGCCGGCCTCGGCAAACGAATCGTCGAGCATCCCACCGGCCGCTTCGGCAAGCCGCAGACCGTCGCCGGTATTGCCCGGCGACGCGGCCGACCAGTGCTCGCGCCCCGTCGGCGCATGCGCAAACAGCGCGCGCTTGCGTTGGACATCGTGCGGAAAGCCGCCGCACGCGAGCACGACGCCGCGGCGCGCCGTAATGTCGACTGCGCCTTGCGGCGTGTCGACATGCGCACCGCACACCACCCCATCGCGGACTATCAGGTGTTGGACCGAATGCGAAACATCGATCGATACGTTGTGATCGAAGGCCGATTTCGCGAGCCGCGCGACGAGCGCGTTGCCGTTCACGAGCTGCATGCTGCGCCCATGAAACAGCAGGTCCTTCAGATGAATCGCCACGCGCCGCGCCGCATAACGGAACGACGACCACGAGCGCGTCGCCTTCAGGAAGTGCCGCAGGTCCGCGCCCGCCGAGATGCCCATGCCCCACAACGACACGAGATCGAGCGGCGGCCTCAGGTCGCGAATCCGTGTGCCAAGCTCGCGGCCGTCGAACGGCGCGGCGCACACCGAGCGGCCGCCGGGCAACGCACCCGGCGAGCGGCCATGAAAGTCGGGAATGAGATTGCCGTCGATGAACTGCACGGCCGAATGGGCGCGATAAAACTCGATCATGCGCGGACCGTGTTCGAGGAACGCGTCGATGCGCGACTCGTCGTAGTACTCACCGAGTTCATGACGCAGATACGTGCGCGGCCCTTCTTCGTCTTCGCGAATGCCGGCGGCCAGCGCGAGCGGATTGCGCGGTATCCACATCCAGCCGCCCGACCATGCGGCCGTGCCGCCGAACACCGCTTCCTTTTCGAGCACGATCACGTCGAGCCCGAGAATGGCGGCCGTGACCGCGGCCGACAGCCCTCCGGCGCCGGCGCCGATCACGAGCAAATCACACGATCTCGCGGATTGCACCGGTCCCGCGTGGCCGTCCATGATCAGCCCTCCCCGACGAGAAAGTCGATCATCAGGCTCATCTCCGCGGTGAACATATCGACGCCGACGCTCGTCTTGCACCCGCGCGCGCGGGCCGCTTCGATCCACGGCGACACGAGCGGCGCCGTAATCACGCAGGCGGCAAACGCCTCGGGCGCGAGCTTCTCGACTTCGACGGGAAACGGGTCGCCGGGCCGCATGCCCATCGGCGTTGCGTTGACGACCATCCCGAAGCCCGTGGGGTCGGCGCTGCCAACGCTCACGCGCGCGTCGAAACGCGCCTTGAGCCGCGCGATCAACGTATCGCGGCGCGTCGCATCGGCATCGTGAATCGCGAGATGCGATGCACCGGCTTCGAGCAAGGCCAGCGCGATCGCACTGCCCGCGCCGCCGGCGCCGATCAGCAAGGTACGCTTGCCGTTCGGATCGCCGCCTTGCGACTTGATGCCGCCCAGCATGCCCAGGCCGTCGAGCATTTCGCCATGCCAGCCGCCATCGGCATTGCGGCGCAGAATGCTGACCGAGCCGAGAAAGTCCGCGCGATCGCTGGCCGTCGCGCAATGCGCGTACGTCGCGAACTTGTGCGGAATCGTGACGAGAATGCTGTCGCAGTTCTTCGCGAGCGACAGCCCGCGAATGAAGCCGTCGACATCGCGCGGGGGCACTTCGATCGGGATCACGACCGTGTCGTGCCCGCGTTCGTTGAGCATGCGCGTCACGTTGGCCGGCGATTTGACCTGCGCGATCGGATCGCCAATGATCGCGATCACGCGCGTGGCGCCGCTCAGGGTGGAATAGCTCATAGGGGTCCTAAAATCGGAAAGAATGAAAGTGGCTGCGGGTGCGCCTGCGTGGTTTACCCGACGGCTTCGGGCTCGCCCGTGACGCCGAGCAGACGCGCCTGCAGCGCGGCGTCGTTCGCCAGCGTGTGCGCGGGGCCCGCGAAGGCCATCTGTCCGTTGACCATCACGTACGCGCGATCGGCCATCGGCAGCACGCTCTCCGCGTGGTGCTCGACGATCACGAGGCTCGCGCGGCCGCGCAGCTTGACGACCGCGTCCATGATGTCCTTGACGACGGCCGGTGCGAGGCCTTCGAAGGGTTCGTCGAGCAGAATGATCCGGCTCGGCACCATCAGCGCGCGCGCAATCGCAACCATCTGACGCTCGCCGCCCGACAGCGCCTCGGCTTTCGACTTCTGCAGAACCCGCAGCTTCGGAAACAGTTCGTAGACTTCATCGAGGCTCGCGCCGCCCGCGCGTTGCGCGAGCACGAGGTTTTCGAGCACCGTGAGGTTCGGAAACAGCCGCCGCCCCTCGGGCACCATCGACAAGCCGAGCCGGTTGATTTCGTGCGGTCGCGCATGTGTGATGTCGCGGCCGTCGAACACGACGCGTCCCGCGCCGACCTGCGCGACGCCCATCATCGCGCGCAGCGTGGTGCTCTTGCCGACACCGTTGCGGCCGAGCAGCGCGACAACCTCGCCTTCGCGAATCTCCATGTCGAGGCGATCGAGCACCTGGCTGCCGTCATACCCGGCGCACAGCTTCTCGATCTTCAGGATCACACGGCCGTCGTGCTCGCGCGCCGCGAGCGCGGGAACCCCGGCCGGTGCAAGCGCTTCGGCGGCGTCCTCGTCCTTCGACTTGCCGAGATACGCGCTGATTACGTCGGGATGGCTCGCCACCTCGTGCGGCTTGCCGTCCGCGATCAGGCGCCCCTGGTGCAGCACCGTGAGCCGGTCGGACAACGCGATCACGCGATCGATATCGTGTTCGATCAGCAGGACCGCATGCGTCGACGCCAGACGCCGGATCAGCTTGCCGACGATCTCGCGATCGGCCTCGGCCAGCCCCGCGAGCGGCTCGTCGAGCAACAGCAGCTTGGCGTCGGTCGCCAGCGACACCGCGATTTCGAGCAGACGCTGTTCGCCATGCGAGAGATTCGCGCATTTCTGCTCGGCCCGGTCTTCGAGTCCCACGGCCTGCAACAGTGTCCAGGTCCGCGCGTTGATCGCGTCGATCCGGTATGCGTCGAGCCAGATCGAATGACGCAGCGGACTGCGCGCCTGCACCGCGACGCGCACGTTCTCGAACGCGGTCAGCTCGCGGAACACGCTGAGAATCTGGAACGAACGCGCAAGGCCGAGCCGCACGCGCTCGAACATCGGCAAGCGGCTCACGTCGCGCCCTTCGAACACGATCTCGCCCGTGTCGGGCCGCAACAACCCGCTAAGCATGTTGAAGAACGTCGTCTTGCCCGCCCCGTTCGGCCCGATGAAGCTGTGCAGCTGATACGGCATCACGTCGAGATCGATGCCCTTGGCCGTGACGATCGAGCCGAAGCGCTTGCCGAGGTTGCGCACCGAAAGAATCGGCTGGCCCGGATCGAGTTCGGCCTTCGCGCTCCTGAACGGCTCGATGACCGCGGGCCGCGCCGGGATCTGCGCACGCATGAGCGTCCAGCGCGGACGGCGCAGCAGCCGTTGCGCGATACCCTGGATGCCTTCGGGCGACGCCAGCGCCAGCACCACGATGATCGGCGCGAACAGCAGCCACCAGTTCTCGGTGATCGCACTGAGCTTGTCCTGCAGCAGCACGAAGCCGATCGCGCCCCAGAGCGGCCCGAGGAACTGGTGCACGCCGCCGAGCACGACCATCAGCAGCGCATCGCCGGCATGCTGCCAGCTCAGGTTATTCGCATAGACGCCCTGCATCAGCAACGCGAGCAAACCGCCCGCATAGCCGACCACCGCCGCCGACATCGCGAAGGCCGCGAGCTTCACGCGATACGCGTTGTAGCCGAGGCTCGACACGCGCTGCTCGTTTTCGCGCAGCGCCTGCAAGACGCGGCCGAACGGCGAGTGCGCGAGACGCCAGAGAAAGCCCATCGCGAGCACGATCGTGACCACGCTGAACGCATGGAAGGTGGGCATCGAACCGAGCCACGGACGCGCAACGTCCTGAATGCCGTTTTCGCCGCCGGTGAAATCGGTCCATTTGAAGGCGATTTCGTAGGCGATCTGCGAGCACGCGAGCGTGAGCAGCGAGAAGTACAAACCGCGCCGCCGCAGAATCACGAGCCCGACGAGCGAGCCGAGCACGAGCGAAAACACAATCGCAAACGCAAGCGCCTCGATTTCGTTCGAGAACAGGCGGCCCATACCGATACCGACGGCGTAACTCGCGCAGCCGAAAAACACCGAGGCGCCGAACGGCACGAGACCCGTGTAGCCGACCAGCAGGCCGACGCCCGCCGCGTACAAGGTGTAGATCGCGATCTCGGTGATGCGCCCTAGCGGAATGCCGAGGCCGACCGCGCCGAACGACAGGGCCGCGAGCACCAGCGCGAGCCAGAGGATCGGATGGCGAAGCATGGAAGAAGATTGAGACTTCATTCGAAACGCTCCCAACGTTCGCCGAACAGCCCGCGCGGCCGCACCAGCAGGATCAGCGCCATGAGCACGTACATCGCCGCGCCGGAAGCTTCGGGCTTGAACTGCACCGTCAGCGACGTGACGATGCCGACCAGCAGCCCGGCGACGATCGCGCCCGCATACGAACCGAGTCCGCCGATCGTGACGATCACGAACGCGGGCATGATCGCGTCGGAAGCCATCGACGGCGTGACCGTCCAGAGCGGCGCCGCGAGCAGACCGGCGACTCCCGCGATGCAGCAGCCGAGTCCGAACACGCCGGTCAGCACGCGTGGCAGATTGATGCCGAGCATCCCGACCATTTCGGGGTCGCGGCTGCCCGCGCGCAGAATGCGGCCGAACGGTGTATAGACGAGCCCCGCCCACAGCAGCACGAGCAGCACCAGCGTTGCGGCCAGCACCGCGAGCCGATAGGTCGTGAGCAGCACCGGACCGAGCACGACGAAGCCGGACAGCAGCGGCGGTGCGCTGAACGGCTGGCCGCCGGCGCCCCAGAACTGACGGATTACGGCCTCGACGAACAGCGCGAGGCCGAACGTCACGATCAGGCCGATCAGCGGCTCCTTGCCATACAACCGGCGAATCAGCGTGAACTCGACCACGACGCCGACGAGCCCGGCCAGCAGCGGCGCGAACACGACGGCGGGCCAGCCGAACTGCTGCTGCAACGTCACGGCGAAGTAGGCGCCGAGCGCGAAGAACGCGCCATGCGCGAAGTTCACGATGCCGAGCATGCCGAAGATGACCGACAGGCCGATCGCGATCAGCACGTAGAGGAAGCCGAGCACGAGCCCGTTCGCGACCTGGGACAGCAGGAGTTCAAGCATGCCGTGCTCCTTGAACGTGAATCGTGGCGTGGACCGTGGCGCGCATCAGAGCGCACCCATCTGGCAGCCGACGTCGGCCTTGTCGCCGTACAGCGCGTCGAGGCCCGCCGCGTTGTCGGGCAGCGTCTTGACGACGTCGAGGAAGTCGTAGTTGTCGGGGATCTTCGACTTGACCTTGGCGACGAGGATCGGCACCAGCATCTGGTGATCCCATGCACGGTAATACGCGGGCATCGGACGGTTGGGGTCGCGCCAGGCTTCGAGCGCCTTGACGATCGCGGCCGGCTCGACCGACTTCGCCTGATCGATCGATTGCAGCAGCGAACGCATGACGAACCAGCCGGTCCACGCGCGATCGGGCGCGGGATGCTTGTATTTCTTCTGATACGCGGCCGCGAAGGTCTTGTCTTCGGCGACGTTCGCGGAGTTGTTGAAGTACCAGTCCTTCGAGTAGTAGCCCGCTACCGCATTCGGACCGACGCCCCAGATATCGCTGTCGGCCGAGCCGATCTGCGCGATCGGAATCTGCCCTTTCATGCCCATCTCGTTCCACTGCTTGAGGAACGTCGAGACGTCGCTGCCCGCGAGGCCGCTGACGACGACATCGGGCTTGGCCTGGCGAATCTTCAGGATGTACGAGGTGTAGTCGGGCGTGTTCAGCGGCGCGGCATCGGCGCCGGCCACCGTGCCGCCCGAGGCGAGGAGCTGCTTCTGGAATTGCTCGCTGACGCCCTGGCCGAACGCATACGACGCGGTCAGGAAGTACCAGCGCTTGCCGAGCGTCAGCAGTTGCTGCGACATCGCGCGAACCTGCGGCTTGACCGGCAGATGCGCGCGGAACGTATAGCGGTTGCAGGCCTTGCCCGTGAGTTCGTCGGCCGCCGCGTTCGGCGCGATGAACGGAATCTTCGCGCGATTCGCGAGCGCGCTGAGTGCGAGCGCATTGGCGCTCGTGCCGCCGCCGACGATGGCGACCACCTTGTCTTCGTCGATGAGCTTCTGCATGTTCTGCTGCGCCGCCTGCGGGCTCGGCTCGTCGAGCCAGATCAGCTGCACCGGACGGCCGAGCACCTTGCCGCCGTCTTCCTCGAGCGCCATGTTCGCGCCCTGCATCAGGTACTCCGAGTGGATCGCGACGGCGCCCTGCTTGGCGAGCACCATACCGATCCTGATCGGCTCGTCGGCCCGCGCCGGCGCGGGCACGGCCGCGCCCGCGAGCAGGCACGCGAGCGCCGCGAGGGAGGTCGTTTTTTCAGTCCAGCGCAAAACCGCTGCCGACGCGGCCGGGCTCTTCGAATGACGCATGCGTTATCTCCATGATTTGATTTGTATTGGGGCGGCATGAGGGCAAGGGCCTCGCCGTTTTTTGAACTATATTCCATATTTACGTATTTTGGAAATTATTTCCAATAGACGACACTGGACGCGCCAGGTACCATCCAGGCTGGCAACCAGGTTGCAATGACTGACAGGAAGAGTGAGCTACTGATGGCTGGACCGACTACCCGAACCCTGAGCGTGCTCGAACATCTCGCGCATCATTTCGAAGGACTGCCGCTCGTGGCGATCGCCGACGATCTCGGGATGCCGCGCAGCGCAGCGCATCGGCTGCTGACCGAACTCTGCGACGCGGGTTATGTGCGCCAGGTGCGCAACCACGGCGACTACGTGCTGACGACGAAGCTCGCCTCGCTCGGCCTCAGCTATCTGTCGAATACGGGCGTGCAGGACATCGCCCAGCCGATCCTCGACCGGCTCGCGCAGGATTCGGGCGAATTCGTGCGCCTCGGCGTGATCGACGTCGATCACATCGCGTGGCTGGCGCGCTCGCAAGGCGCGCGCTCGGGCCTGCGCTACGACCCGGAAATGGGGATGGTCGCGCAGCTGTCGTGCACCTCGGCCGGCCTTGCATGGATGCTGACGCTCGCCGACGAAAAGGCGATCGAGCTCGTGTCGAAACAGGGTTTCGGCTCGCGCGACGAGTTCGGACCGAACGCGCCGCAAACCGTGCGCGAGCTGCTCGCGCATATCGAGGCGTCGCGCAAGCGCGGCTACAGCATGACCGTCGACATGTTCATGCCCGGCATGGCCGCGATGGCGGCGCCGATTCGCCGCCGGGGGCAGGAAGCGGTCGGCACGGTGAGCATCGCGGGACCTTCGTCGCGGCTGACGGAACAGCGCATGATCGAGCTGGCGCCGCGGCTGCTCGACGCCGCCAACGAACTCGCGGCGTCAGGCGGCGGCACGTTGTTGCTGAGGGGCTCGTCGCTCGCGGGCGGACATCCGGTGCTGTCGTCGGGGGATTGAAGCGATTGCAGCGCGGCATGGCGCATGCGGCTCCTCATGTGGCTCATAAGGCGCATGCGCCGGCTGACCCGAGGCGCAGGTGCACAGACCGGACACGACTCCTCTTTCCCACATCCAGGCATGTCGACAAACGCATCTGCTCATCCGGAACACTCGTGGTCAGGCGTGCTCGCGCTGACGCTGACCGCGTTCATCTTCAACACCACGGAATTCGTTCCCGTCGCGCTGCTGAGCGCCATCGGCGAGAGCCTGCACATGCGGCCGACCGACGTCGGGCTGATGATGACGATCTATGCGTGGACGGTCGCAGCGGTGTCGCTGCCGTTGACCGCGCTCACCCGCCACGTCGAGCGCCGCAAGCTGTTGAGCGGAGTACTCGTTCTGTTTGTCGTCAGCCATCTCGTGACGAGCGTGGCGTGGAACTTCCCGGTGCTCGTCATCGGGCGCATCGGCATCGCCTGTGCACACGCGACCTTCTGGTCGATCTCCGTTGCGCTGGTCGTGCGGCTCGCGCCGCCGGAGCGGAAAAGCCGCGCCCTCAGCCTGCTGGCGATGGGCACGTCGATCGCGATGGTGGCCGGCATTCCGATCGGGCGCGTGATCGGCCAGGCGCTGGGCTGGCGGATCACCTTCCTGACACTCGCGTGCGCGTCGGCCATTACGCTGCCGATACTGCGCGCCACGCTGCCCGAGTTGCCCAGCCATCAAACGGGCTCGCTCGCGCACCTGCCCGCGCTGCTGCGCAAGCCGATGCTGGTGGCGCTCTACGCGATTACGGTTCTCGTCGTGTCCGCGCACTTCACGTCGTATACCTACATCGAGCCGTTCGTGCGCAGCGTCAGCCATGCGAGCGAAGGCCAGATCACCTACCTGCTGATCCTGTTCGGCAGCGCCGGCATTCCGGCGGCCCTCTGCTTCAACCACCTCTACTCTCGACGGCCGGCGCAATTCCTGCTGACATCGATTGTCGCGCTGTCCGTGTGCCTGCTGATCCTGTTCCCGTGCTCGCTCGATATCGTCACGCTCTCCGTACATATCGTGGTCTGGGGCGGCGCGATCGTCTGCTTCGGGCTCGCGATGCAGGCATGGATGCTCAAGCTGGCGCCGGAAGCGACGGACCTTGCCGTATCGATCTATTCCGGTCTGTACAACGTCGGGATCGGCGCCGGCGCGCTGTTCGGCAATCACATCGCAGACCGCTTCGGCATGCCATGGATCGGCACGTTTGGCGGCCTTGCGGGCGGACTCGGCGCCGGCATGGCATGGCTGGCATCGCGCGCGCATGGCAAGAACACCGCGGCGCCACCGGCCGTCTAGCGTGCGATGAGATGCCGCCTGGGGTGACGCCTGAATGGCCGCTACAACGCGTAGCGGCCCTCGCGCGGTTCATCAGAACCGGTGCCGCAATCCCGCCAGCACGGCGATCTGACTGGTGCGTCCCGCCCCCGCGGGCCCGAAGAAGTTGATCGCGACCGTGCTCGCATCGCCGGCGAGGTGCTGATAAACCAGCGACATATGCACGTCCGTGCGCTTGGACAGCAGATAGCTGATGCCCGCGTTGACCTGGTGCCACTTCGGCCGGTCGCCGGTCGCGAAGGACGTTGCGCCGGTGCCGGTATAGCCGTGGCCGTCGGTGAAGATATAGCCGATGCCGGCCATCAACGCCGGCGTGAACTGGTAGCGTCCGTTGATTTCGTAGTTGTCCACCCGCATGGTCTGACCGCCTCGATAGTCGAGCCGCGTATCGGTCACCACGGCGTTGACCGTCGCGGCACCGAACGTGTAGCCGGCCCCGAGCGCCGAAATCCGCTGCCGTTCGACAAAACCCGCGTTGTAGAAGATGCTGGTCGAGCCGCTATATTCATCGCCGACCGCCCCGTTCGGATTGCTGCCCGAGGCGAGCCCCGCCGACGGATTGTTCAGTTGCAGATAGCTCGCGACCGCATGCAGCGCGCCGCGCTGGTAGTCGAGGCCGAACCCGTAGGCGCGATTGTTGGCGAAGCCCTGGCCATCCGCGCCGGCTGCCTGGTTGCTGAACGCGTAGATCGCGCCCATCTTCAGGCCCGTGAGCGGGCTGACTTCGTACTTGACGGTGTTGTCGAGCCGGAACGTCTGGAACGTATCGTCGACGTCGCCGATATGGGCGCCGTAGATGCTGCCGAACTGTAGCCACGACAGCAGCGGCGCGACGTAGTCGAACGTATAGTCATACTGACGGCCGAAAGTGAGCTGGCCGTAGCGCTCGCTGGCCAGCCCCACATAGGCCTGCCGGCCGAACAGCCGGCCACCCTGCGACGACGTGCCGTTCAGTCCGCTGAACCCCGCTTCGAGCCGGAATATGGCGGCGAGGCCACCGCCGAGGTCCTCTCGCCCGACGAAGCCGAAGCGGTCACCGCTGCCCCACCCTGTCGCCATCGACCAGCGCGAAGCGCCCTGCGTCGTGATCGACGATGCGACCGAATTCGTCCACGCGATGCCCGTATCGATGATGCCGTACAGCGTGACCGAGCTCTGCGCGTGAGCCGCCAGCGGCGCTGCGCAGGCGCAAACGACCGCAGCAGTGCAAACTGCTGTTTTCATTGTCTCTCTCCAGTTTGAATGTGATGTGGACTGCAAATGAAAGCCGATGAGCAGGAGCCTTGCGCGCTAAAGTGCCGGCTCCCGCCACGATGCGCGGCCGCGCATCCCGCCTGTCTGTCCTACCGTTTCGCCGCGGCGCCGGCAGCCGGCAACGGTGCATCGGTGGACATGACGTCTTCCTCGATACCGCCGGGCCGGTACATGCGGCCGAGCACGAACATCAGCACCGCGACACTTACGACCGGCAGCGCTGCGACATGAAACAGATCGCGCACCGGCAGATGTCCGGCCAGCAGCATGCCGCCGATCATCGGACCGGAGATCGAGCCGATCTTCGCCACGCCGATCGCGGTGCCGGTGCCTTTCGAGCGGAAGCTGGTCGGGTAGACGATCGACGCGACCGCGTTGAGCCCGGCCTGGGTTCCAGCCACGCAGAAGCCCACGCCGAACACGGCGGCGGTCAGCAAACCCATCTTCAGATCCATGCCGAGCGCCGCGACGAGCGGAAAGCCGATCAACGGCAGGCAGGTGACGAGCCGCACGCCATGCCGGTCGATGAAGCGCATCAGCACGAGACCGCCGAGTGTGCCGCCGACCGAGAACAATGTCGTCATCAGCGCGGCGCGATGCGCATCGACGCCGGTCGCCTCGATCAGCACCGGCAACCAGTTTTGCAGGAAGAACAGCGCCATCGAGTTGGCGATGTACGCGAGCCACAGTGCCGTCGTCACGTAGCGCAAGCGGCCCGCGAACAGCATGCGCGGCGAGAATTTCTCGACGCGGCGCTCGTCGGTCACGACGAAATGCGCGTCGGACGGCAGTGCGAGTTCCGGCCTGAGGCGCGCGGCGGTCGCCGCGATGCCGTCGCGAGACCAGCCCTTCAGCACCTGGTAGCGCAGCGACTCGGGCATCACGAACCACAGCAGGGCCGCGACGACGAGCGGCGCGACGCCACCGACCACGAATACCGCCGGCCAGCCGTAATGCGGCACGAGCCACACCGCGACGCCACCGCCGAAGCCCGCGCCGAGCGTGTAGCCGGTGAACATCAGCGTGACCCAGGTTGCGCGCAGCCGCTTCGGTGCGAACTCAGAGACGAGCACGAACGCGTTCGGCACCGCGCCGCCGATGCCGATGCCCGCCACGAAGCGCAGCCACAGCAACGGGTCGACGCTGGACGCCCACACGGTCGCGAGCGTGGCGACGCCGTACCAGCATGCGCCGAACAGGATCGCGCGCTTGCGGCCGATGCGATCCCCGACGTAGCCGAACACGATCGAGCCGATCATGATGCCGAAAATATTGGCACCGAACACGGGCCCGAGCACGCTGCGCTCGATGTGCCACGCGCGGATCAGCGACGGCGCGGCGAACGCCAGCGCGCTCAGTTCGTAGCCGTCGGTCAGCATCACGAGCCATGTCGATGCAATTAGCAGGACTGCGAACCAGCCGACCTTCTGTTCGTCGATCAGACGCGACACGTCAAGTGTGCGCGCCTCGGGCAAGGTTTGAATCATTGTCTCCTCCAGGAAGTTCCGCATTGACCGCCGGGCAGTGCCCGACGCGTCATGGGGTTCCGGTCATGCAGTGAGTGGACTCGCGGGAACGGGGGCTTGTCGCGCACCTCTGTCGGATTCCCGCGATACGGGCAAGCCGTGCGTCAGTCCTTCAGATGCGGCGGATCGATACGGTCGACGTTGTCGGAGAGCCGCTCGCGCAGCGCGCCGCGATCGATCTGCTGAACGCTGCCGCCGTCCGCGAGATCGAACGCATGCGCGGCCGCCGCGCCCATCGCGATACACGGCCCCATCACGCGCACGCTCGACAGCGCGCTCGCGTCGGCGTCGATACAGCGGCCGACCGCGATCAGATTGTCCGCGCCCTTCACGACGAGACTGCCGAACGGTACGGTATGCAGATGGTCGTCGCCGAACGGCTTCCATTCGTAGCCTTCGGCGCGGTCGTGCAATTCGATCGGCCACGACGTGCGCGCGACGGCGTCGGGAAACTGCTTCGCGGTAATCACGTCTTCCGAGGTCAACTGCTGCTCGCCGACGATCCAGCGCGTCTGCCGGATACCCGGCAAACCGTAGCTGCGGATGTGCGCATTGCGATAGATGTGCGGATACTCGCTGCGCAGGAACTCGAACGCGCGGTCCGCCTGGTCGCGCCCGACGAGCGCGGTGTGCGACGCCGCCATCGGTTCGAGCGGCGTCTCGATGTGCGTCATGTTGGCAATGCCGATGTTGCGGCCGCGGAAATAGAACACGAGACCGTCCTTGCGCTCCAGCCCGTACTCGTTCGCCTTCGCCTCGACGCGTTCGCGGAAAGCGGTCGGGGTCGGCAGATCGGTTTCGTCGAGGTTTTCCAGCACGATCATCTGCGTGCCGCGAATCGGCGTGTCCGGCTCCTGGCAGTCGAAGCCGGCGAGCCACGTGAGCGCCGCGTCGCCGCTCGCGTCAACGAAGCCTTTCGCCGCGATGCGCACGTCGCCGTAGCGCGTCGCCACATCGAGCTCGCTCACCCGCCGGCCGTCGCGCGTCACGTCGCGCAGTACCGCGCCGAGCACGACGGTGATGCCGGCGTCGAGTATCTTCTGTTCGATCCAGCGCGCGAGCGCGACTTCGTCGTACAGCACGACGGTCGTCAGAGGTCCTTCCTTATAGTGCAGCGCGCCCTTCTCGCCGAGATCGCGCAGGATGCCGTCCGCGATGCCGTGCGTGACCTGAAAGCGCTTCGGTCCGTTCGAGAACAGTCCGCAGAACGTGCCGATGATCGAGTTGACCGCCTGGCCGCCGAGCGCGGGCAGGCTGTCCACCAGCACGACCTTGCGGCCGAGTGCCGCCGCTTCGAGTGCGGCCGAGGTGCCGGCAATACCCGCGCCGACGATGCACACGTCCGCGTCGAGTTTCCAGCTCGTCGATTGCCCGCTGCGGCGGACGATACGAGTACCAGTCTTCACAACATTTTCTCCATTAAAACAATGTCAGGTGCGCGCGGATGTCCCGCGCGACAAGCTCAGGCGCGACCGCGCTTCAGCACTTCGACGACACCACGGTCGGCATCGACGCGGACCCAGTCGCCCGTTTCGATCACGTCGAGCGGATCGACGTCGAAGTCGGTCAGCGAGGGCGCATGGCTGACCACCGCGCCGAGCGCGATCTTCGTGGTCATTTCGTTGAACAGCATCGCCGCCGGCGCGGTGCCGGCGATCCGTGCGATATGGAACTGGCTCGACCAGCCCGACGAGCCCTTCGCGCCCGGAAACACGAGCACCTTGTTCGCGAAGCTCTGTCCGCGCAGTTCGTGGCGCGTCTCGATGATCGTGCCGGTGCGCGGGTCGATGCCGCCCCAGCCGGAGATGCGATCGCGCGTCACCAGCGCTTCGCCCTCGATACAGCCGCCGACCACCTTGCGGCCATGCAGCACGATGGCCGCGTCCGCTGCGCCCGCCGTCGTGTCGTCGTTCTTCGCGTTCATGCGGTAAGCCCTCCTTGCCAGCGGCCCGTCACTGCGGCCTCGATGCAGTCGGCCGTGGTGCCGAACCATGCCTGTACGCCCATGATCGCGGGCAGATAATGCGCCTGCTTCGCCGAGTCGAGCGCGACGACGCGCGTGCCCTTGGGCATCACGCGGCCGATCGCCGAGCACGTATCGGTCATCAGCACGCCGCCCGCGTCCTCGATCAGCTTCGTGTAGCCGGCCTGGTCGGCGAGTTGCCGTGTCGCGCGCGCGGTGAAGATCCATAGCTCGGTGTTCGCGCCGATGCGCCGGCCTTCCAGCAGTTGGCACACTTCCCAGATCTGCTCGATCGAATAGTGCGGACAGCCAAGCATCACGAAATCGACCTGCGCATCCTTCGCGGTGGTGTTCACGCGTTCGTACGCGAGACGCCGCTCGGCCGCGCCATAGCGGATCGTCTCGACCGGCCGGCGGCCACGGAACGCTTCGTCGCGCGTGCGCGCCTCCGGCGTCTGACCGACGATGTGATACATCTCGACACCGCCGGACGATGCCGCCGCCGCGCCGAAGTGCTTGAGCTTCGGCAGGTTCGGCACGTCGCGCAGCCCGTCGATTACCGGAATGCGGTCCTGCACGACTTCGCCGACGTAGTAGCCGAGCAGCCCCCAGTCCTGCACCGTCTTCACCTCGATATCGAGCTCGATCAGATGCGTGCCGCCGCGGTTCTCGTCGAGGTGCAGACCCCAGTAAGGAATCTTGCCGGTCAGCATCGCGGCGCCCGTGCTCTCGCGGCCTTCCGCGTTCGTGCGCGCGCCGAGCACCGCGTTGATGTAGATCACCGCCGACGACTCCATCCACGCGCAATGCTCGCCGCGCACCGGCACGTTGCCGGCCAGATACGGCGCGCAGGTATTGAGCGGCTGGATGCCGAGGCGCCCCGTGTAGGCTTCGCCCTGGCGATAGAGCTTGACGATCTGGCTATCTATCCCCTGGCGCTGCGCATGCTCCGGGTCGAGCCCCTGCTGCAAATGGCTGCTGAACACCTTCGCCTTCGGCACCTCGACGACATCCGGGCTGTCGAGATTGAATTCGGAAAACACCGCGTCGAGGCCGCCGTGCTGCGCCGCGTAATCGCGCAGGAACGGCATCGTCGCGCCGACCGTGCCGCATACGTTGTTGGTGTCCACCAGCCGTGGCGCACCGAGCGCTTCGCCATAGCGCACGAGCAGATCCATCGCGCGCTGCACGGCCGGGCCGTCGCGGCCGTCGAGCATCGCCTGTTCGTCGTCGTTCAGCTTCATTTACCGCGCTCCGTGTGCAGGTTCGGGTTGAGCCGTGTTCGGCCCGGCGTGGCGATCCACGTCGATCGTCGTCGCGCGCCGCAGTTCGCGGCGCACCGACAGGTCGTAGCGGCGGCCTCGATGCAGCGTGCAGCGGTTGTCCCAGATCACGAGGTCGCCGGGCTGCCACTGATGCGCGTACACGAAGCGGCGCGCGGTCGCATGTTCGAGCAGGTCCGCCAGCAACATGCGTCCTTCGGCGATCGTGCGATCGACGACATGCGTCGTATGCGCGCCGATAAACAGATGCCGGCGGCCCGACCCCGCGTGCTCGCGAACGATCGGCCAGCGCACCGGCGGCAACGCGTTGCGCTGTTCTTCGGTGTACTCGGTATCGCCGAGCAGGAAGCGCGAGTACAGCGCGTAGTGCTCCGCTTCGAGCCCGTCGAGGTCCCGCTGGTCGCGCGGATCGAGCGCGTCCCACGCGGCACGCATGTCCGCGTACTCGGTCTCGCCGCCCCACTCGGGCACCACGACCGCATACAGCATCGAATAGCGCGCAGCCGGCTGCTGGAACGAACTGTCGCTGTGCCATAGCTGGTTCGCCAGGTTGCCGACGATGCGCCGATGCGCGCGGTCCGCAACCTGTCCGGACTCGTCGATGTTCGAGATGTCGGCCAGCTCCTGGTAGGCGAGCCGCGCATGCGGACGGGCCACGCGCTTGAAGCCGAGATCGAGCGGCCCGAGCGCGCCCGCGAACGCAAGCTGCTGTTCCTGCGTGAGCGGCTGCCCGCGGAACACGAGCACCGCGTAGTGGTTCATGGCCGCGTCGATCGCGCAGGCGACGTCTTCGGCGATCGGCCCGGCGAGATCGACGCCTCGCGCGAGACCGGCGAAATCCGGACGCGCGGCGTCAATGGGAACGACTTCAAGCGACATGGGCTGCTCCTGATTGAGTGTTGTCCGGCGCGGCGTCGTCGCGACGACGATGCAGGCGGCCGAGGACGAAGGCGAGTGCCGCGACGAGCGCGACCGGCGCCGCGCCGAAGAAGAACAGTTGCTCGACGGGCAGATGCGCGGCCATCAACATGCCGCCGATCACCGGCCCCGCGATGGCACCGATCTTCTGGATGCCGACCGCCGAACCGGTGCCTTTCGCGCGCAGCGCGGTCGGATAGACGAGCGCGGCAACGGCGTTCAGGCCGAACTGCGTGCCGACCACCGTGAAGCCCGTGAGAAACACGGCCGCGACGAGCATCGGCCCCGGCAAGCCGGTGCCGAGCAGCGCGACGAGCGGCGTACCGACCAGCGGCAGCACGGTGATGATGATCGCGCCGCGCGTGTCGACGAAGCGCATCAGCGCGAGACCACCCAGCGTGCCGCCGAGCTGGAACATCGCCGATACGAGAGCCGCCTGTTGCGGCGCTAGACCGACGCTTTCGATCAGCACCGGCAGCCAGCTGCTAAGGAAAAACAGCGCCATCGAGTTGGCGATGTACACGGCCCACAACACCGGCGTCAGCGCACGCAGCCGGCCCGCGAACAGGAGCCGCAGCGAGCCGTCGCGGGCATCGCCATGCGCGTCACCCTGCGAACCGCCGCCGGTCGCGAAGCGCGCTTGCGGCTCGACGACGAAACCCGGCGAGATCCGCGCAACGATTCGCGCGACTTCGGCATGCCGGCCCTTCAGCGTCAGGAAGCGGATCGACTCCGGCACCGCAAACCACAGCATCGCGCTCGTCACGAGCGGCGCGATGCCGCCGATCACGAACACCACCTGCCAGCCGAACTTCGGCACGAGCCACGCGGATACGAGACCACCGACGCTACTGCCGATCGTGTAGCCGGTGTACATCAGCGTGACCCACGTCGCGCGCCAGCGCTTCGGCGCGAACTCGGTGGTGTACGCGATCGCGTTCGGCACGACGCCGCCGATGCCGATGCCTGCGAGAAAGCGCAGCACGAGCAACTGTTCGAGCCCCGTCGCGCGCGACGCCGCAAGCGTGAACACTGCGAGCACGACGCTGCCGATGATGATCGTGCGCTTGCGGCCGATCACGTCGCCGAGATAGCCGAGTGCGAACGCGCCAATCATCGTGCCGAACACGAACGCGCCGAACACCGGGCCGAGCACGCCGTGCCCGAGATGCCACGCGCGGCTGAGCGCCGGCGCCGCGAACGCCATCGCGGCGAGGTCGTAGCCCTCGGTCATCATCATCACGCCCATCGCGACGATCAGCAGTACCCCGAAGCGATGGGTCTGCTGCCGCTCGATGACCGTACCGATGTCGATTACGGTTTCGGCGCCCATCTCAACGCTCCCGCGCCGGCCGGTCCGCGCCGAGC
Source organism: Paraburkholderia sp. Cy-641 (assembly GCF_011752945.1). Taxonomy (NCBI): domain Bacteria; kingdom Pseudomonadati; phylum Pseudomonadota; class Betaproteobacteria; order Burkholderiales; family Burkholderiaceae; genus Paraburkholderia; species Paraburkholderia sp. Cy-641. Next base: position 58,068 of record NZ_VWWM01000015.1, on the reverse strand, counting down.
ACCGCGCCTTGCGGCATCGTGCCGACCGTCGCGCGATAGATCTTCAGCCAGCCGGTGTCGTTGACGGGCGCGGGGCGCTGCCACGCGGCGCGGCGGCGCGCCACTTCGGCTTCGTCCACCTGCAGATTGCAAACGCGCCGCTCGAGGTCGATCTCGACCGTGTCGCCGTCCTCCACGAGCGCGAGCGGCCCGCCGGTCGCCGCTTCCGGCGAGACCTCGGCCACCACCAGCCCCTTGCAGACGAGACCGGACAGGTGTCCGTCGGTCAGCATGGCAACCTGTTCGGACAGGCCCGCGCCATCGATCGCGAAGACGACGCGCGAGGCGCCGCCGCCCATCGCCGGGCCGCCGCACACGCCCGCGCCGCGCATCACGACGACGTTGCCCGGCTGGATGCGGCCGTCCTTGATCGCCGCAATCGCGTCGTCGGAAGTCGAGTAGCACAGTGCCTTGCCGGTGAACGTACGCTGCTTGTCCGGCGAAATGCCGAATTTGACGATGCCGGCCTGCGGCGCGAGATTGCCGCGCACGAGCACGATGGCCGGATGATTGGCGAACGCGCGCTCAGGCGTGCGAATCACTTCGTCGTCGGCAATCCAGACATCCTGCAGGTTGTCCTTGACCGTGCGCCCCGTCACGGTCAAGGCGCCGGTGTCGAGCCATGCTTCGAGCCGCTTCATCACGCCGCGACCGCCGCCGGCCGCTTCCAGTTGCTCGATCGTGTGCGAGCCGACCGGACGCACGCCGGTCAGCACCGGAATCTGGGCGGCAAATTCCTCGAACAGCGCATACACGTCGACGTCGATCCCGCCTTCGGCCGCGACCGCCTGCATATGTTTCACCGTGTTGATCGAACCGCCGACGGCCAACACCGTCTTCACCGCGTTCGCGAACGCGCCGCGCGTGAGGATATCGCGCGGCTTCAGGTCGTCGCGCACCATCTCGACGATGCGCGCGCCGGCTTGGCGCACGAAGGCGAACATCTTTTCGCTGTTGGCGGCCACCGGCGTGCTGCCCGGCAGCGACATACCGAGCGCCTCGCTCACCATATGCATCGAATTCGCGGTGCCGAGTCCCGAGCACACGCCGGGGCCGCGAATCGCGTTCTGGCTCATGCCGATGAGGTCCTCGACCGGAAGCTTGCCGGTCAGCGTGTGCATCGCGCCGACGAACACGTCTTCGATATCGACGTGCTCGCCCCGATATTCGCCGCTCGGCTGATAGCCGCACGCAACGACGATGGTCGGTATGTTCAGCCGCGCGGCGGCCATCAACTGACCCGGCACTGTTTTGTCGCACGAGGCGAGGCACACCATGCCGTCGAGTTGCGCGCCTTCTACGGCCACTTCGATGTCGTTCGTGACGAGGTCGCGGGCAGCCAGCATGTATGCGCCGCGCGCGCCGGCACCGGTAATGAAGTCGCTCGGCGCGGCCGTGCGGATTTCGAACGGCAAGGCCCCCGCCGCGCGAATCGCCTCTTTCAGCTGCGCGGCAATGCCGTCGAGGTGGCTGAAGCACGTCGCGAGTTCCGACGACGAATTGACGATGGCGATCTTCGGCTTGTCGAGGTCCTCTTCGCTGATGCCGAGATTGCGCCACTGGGCGGCGCGTACCGCGCCGAGATAGGAACCACGGGGGAAATTGCTGCGCAACGGGCGTTGCGGCTTCTGTTCTTCAGACATGGTGTCTCACTCCTTTAGTTTGGAAACGATGTTAAAAACGGCGATAAAATCCGTCAATTATGTAACGTCGATAGGGATCATCCAAACTATGGATATTCGTCAGGTCGATCTGAATCTGCTGAAGGTGTTCGATGCGCTGCTGAAGAAGCGCCATGTGACGCAGGCCGGTGTGAGCATCGGCTTGAGCCAGCCGGCAATGAGCTATGCGTTGTCGAAACTGCGCGAACTGTTCGGGGACCCGCTCTTCGTGCGTACCGGGCGCGGCATGGAACCCACGCCCCGCGCGCAGGCGCTCGGCGATCCGGTGGCGCGGCTGCTCGATCTCGTGCAGACCGAGATTCTTCCGGCCCCTGAATTCCGGCCCGCGGAGTCGTCGCGCAATTTCGTGCTGTGCATGTCCGATATCGGCGAGATGGTGTTTCTGCCGCGTCTGCAAAGCTTTCTCGCCAGAACCGCGCCGCACGTGAGCATCAAGACCGTCGCGCTCAGCATGCCGGAGCTCGAGGAAGGCCTCGCGAGCGGCGAAGTCGATCTCGCGATCGGCTACTTCCCGGGGCTCAAGAGCGAGGCGCTCAAGCGCAAGGCGCTGTACCGGCACTCCTACGTGTGCATCGCCCGCGACGATCACCCCGAGATTGGCGACACGCTATCGCTCGATCAATACCGCAACGCCGCGCACGTGATCGTCCATCCCGAGGGCCGCGAGCAGGACGTGCTCGAACGCGCTCACGAACGCCTCGGCATTCGCATCAACGTGCGCTTCAGCGTGCCGCGCTTCATCGGCGTGCCGTTCATCGTGGCCGGGTCGGACATGATCGCGGCCGTCCCTCAGGCGGTCGGTCGGCGTTTCGCGGAGTTCGTGAACGTCAAGCTGTTGCCGCTGCCGTTCCCCGCGCCCAAGTACGACCTCTATCTGTACTGGCATCCGCGCTTTCATCACGAGCCGGCCAACCGCTGGGCCCGCAACGCGATGAGCGAACTCATCAAGGGACCGATGCAGCACGAACCGCTGCCGAATACGAAACGGATGCACCTGAGCGCGGGGCTATAGCGCGCGCCGGCTGGCGCAGCGCGGCTCGCGCGATCGTCTTTCGAGCCGCGTGGAAATACGATGCGCGATCTTTAATCGTCTTACGTTGTACACAATTTATGTTTTGTCGCTCACAAAATCTCGTGGTTTACCCGTAACTCCCCCTGCTATGTTTTGAAAATAGCGCCTCGATGTATACACTCTGTATCCATCGAGCGAGGCAGCCGAGCCATTTCCTGAATCGGCCCGCCCGCGCAACCCTTCCGGACATGCCATGCCCGACATCGAAAATTCCACCGTCGACAGCAAATCCGCCGCCTCGGCATCGCAAACCGTGCGCGCCCTTCTCGGCTTGAGAGAACTGATTCTCGGCGGCGACCTGAGCCCGGGAGAACGCATCTCCGAACTCTGGGTCGTCGAGCGCCTCGGCGTGTCGCGCACGCCCGTGAGGGCCGGGCTGATCCGGTTGCAGGAAGAAGGTCTGGTCGAGCCGATCCCGTCCGGCGGCTTTGCGGTACGCTCGTTCAGCGAATACGAAATCCGCGATTCGATCGAACTGCGCGGCACGCTCGAAGGACTCGCGGCCAGGCTCGCGGCCGAGCGCGGCATCTCGCATACGATGTTTCGCGACCTCAACGATTGCGTCGACGAAATCGACGCCTTGCTGGTCGGCGAACTTTCCGAAGAAACCTTTTCGCGCTACGTGGAAGCGAACGCGAACTTCCATCGGCTCCTCGCCAGCGCGTCGGGCAGTCAGGTCGTGCAGCGCCAGATCGAAAAAGCGTCGACCTTGCCGTTCGCGTCGGCGAGCGCCTTCGTCGTCGTGCAGTCGCTGGACCCGCGCGCGCGCGAAACGCTGGTCGTCGCCCAGGCCCAGCATCGCGCGGTGCTCTCGGCAATCGAGAATCGCGAAGGTGCGCGCGCCGAAGCGTTGATGCGCGAGCACGCGCGAATCGCGCACCAGAACCTGAACCGCGTGCTCGAAAACCAGCGCGCGTTATCGCGCCTGATCGGCGGGAATCTGATCCGCCGCGGCACACGCTAGATCCCGGACCGCGCACGCGGTCACCCCACCGCCTGACCTATCCCATAGACACAGGGCGCCGCGATGCGCCATGGAGGAGAGAACATGTTTCCCAAAAACGCGTGGTACGTTGCCTGCACGCCCGATGAAATCGACGGCAAGCCACTCGGCCGGCAGATTTGCGGCGAGCGCATGGTGTTCTATCGCTCGGCGGACGGCTCCGTGGCCGCGCTCGAAGACTTCTGCCCGCACCGCGGCGCGCCGCTGTCGCTCGGCAGCGTGCGCGACGGCCTGCTCGTGTGCGGCTACCACGGTCTCACCATGGGCGCGAACGGCAAGTGCGTGAGCATGCCGTGTCAGCGTGTCGGCGGCATTCCGTCGGTGCGCGTGTTCCCGACCGTCGAACGATACGGCTTTATCTGGGTCTGGCCCGGCGACGCCGGCAAGGCGGACCCCGCGACGATCCATCATCTCGACTGGGCGGAGAATCCCGCGTGGGCTTATGGCGGCGGGCTCTATCACATCGACTGCGATTACCGCCTGATGATCGACAACCTGATGGACCTGACGCACGAAACCTACGTGCACGCGACGAGCATCGGCCAGCCTGAGATCGAGGAAGCCCCGCCCGCCACGAAGGTCGACGGCGACACCGTCACGACGAGCCGCTTCATGGAGAACATCGCGCCGCCGCCGTTCTGGGCCGCCGCGCTGCGCGGCAACGGCCTCGCCGACGACGTGCCGTGCGATCGCTGGCAGATCTGCCACTTCACGCCGCCGAGCCACGTGATGATCGAAGTCGGCGTTGCGCATGCCGGCCACGGCGGTTATGACGCGAACTCCGAGCACAAGGTGTCGAGCATCGTGGTCGACTTCATCACGCCGGAAACCGAAACGTCGATCTGGTATTTCTGGGGCATGGCGCGCAATTTCGCCGTCAACGACACGGCACTGACCGAGACGATCCGCACGGGCCAGGGCCGCATCTTCTCGGAAGACCTCGAAATTCTCGAGGCGCAGCAGCGCAACCTGTCGCGCTGGCCGGAGCGGCCGATCATGAAGCTCAACATCGATGCAGGCGGCGTGCAGTCGCGCCGTGTGCTGGATCGAATCCTGCAGCAGGAATGCTAACTCGAGGTTGCGAGCGAGGCGGCCGCACGGCCGCCGTGAACGCCTCACCGTTATTCGAAGCGCCATGAAAGCCATCATTACACGCAAGCTGCCCCTCGCCACCGACATCTGCCTGTTCGAACTGTCGTCCGCCGATAGCGAGCCGCTGCCGCCGTTCTCGGCCGGCGCGCATATCGACGTGCACGTCGACGGTTTTACGCGCCAGTATTCGCTGTGCAACAGCCCCGCCGAACGCGGGGTGTATCAGATCGGCGTGCTGCGCGATCCCGCCTCGCGCGGCGGGTCCATCGCGATGCATGCCTACGCCGCCGGCGCCACGCTCGAGATCAGCGAGCCGCGCAATCACTTTCCGCTCGACGCGCATGCAAAGCACACCATTCTGCTGGCCGGCGGCATCGGCATCACGCCGATTCTGTGCATGGCGATGGAGCTTCTCGACACCGGCCGCTCGTTCGAACTGCACTACTGCACACGCGAGCCCGCGCGCGCGGCATTCCTCGATCGCCTCGCGCAAGCCGGACTGAAAGAGCATTCGCACCTGTACTTCGATAGCGACACGGCCGAGCAACGGATCGACCTTCAAGCCGTGCTTGCCCAGCCGGACCAGGACACGCATGTGTACGTATGCGGCCCGGCCGGATTCATCGACGCAGTGCTCGGCGCGGCGACGAACGCAGGCTGGCCCGCCGCGAACCTGCATCGCGAATACTTCGGCGCGAGGCAGGAGGTCGAGGGTAGCAGCGACAGCAATGTGGCGTTCCAGGTGTCGCTCGCGAGTTCCGGCAAGCTGGTGGAGGTTCCCGCGGGCACGACCGTCGTCGAGGCTTTGCGCACGTGCGGCATCGAGGTGCCCGTATCGTGCGAGCAAGGTGTGTGCGGGACGTGTCTGACTCGCGTGCTGGCCGGAGAGCCGGATCATCGCGATGTCTATCTGACCGATGAGGAGCGCGCGGCAAACGATCAGTTTTTGCCGTGTTGTTCGCGCTCGAAAACGCCGGTGCTGGTTATCGATCTCTGAGTTCGGCGCGGCAGAGGAAATTTCTGCCGTTAGTGTTAATAAGGAGTTCGTTGCGATCTTACGTGTTAGCACCGACACTTCGGGCGAATCCTGCCGATCCGCCCGTCACCGTCTTCGCCCTACGTGGAACCGTGCTTACATCAGGCTTGCCACATCCTGAACCGCACCGTCCATGGCCGCGACGATTTCGGCAACGTCACTGTCCGTCATCGGCGTGGACAGCGCCATCAGGCCATAACTCGCGGCCATGACGCCCCGGTTCAACAGCGAGAGATTGAAAGCATTCAACCGCTGAGCCTCGGTCGTGTCGGGAAGCGCGCTGCGATAGTCGGAGACTTCCCGCGCGGTCAAATGCACCTTCAGCAGCGAACCGCACCCGACGACACTCCCCGGTACGCCATGCCGGCGCAACGAAGCCCGCATCCCATCCCGCACCGCATCGCCGATCGCGTCGAGACGGGCGAACGCTTCCCGATCGAGCAGCTTCATCGCCGCAAGGCCCGCGCGCATCGTCATCGGATTCGCCGAGAACGTGCCCCCGTGCGGTAACGCCGGCTTGCCGCGCAGCGGGCTGAACACGTCCATGACGTCGCGCCTTCCGCCCACCGCGCCGACCGGAAACCCGCCGCCGATGACCTTGCCCATCGCCGTCAGATCCGCCTCGACGTTCCAGAACGGTTGCGCGCCGTGATAGCCGATGCGCAACGTAATCACTTCGTCGAAAACCAGTAGCGCGCCGACCTTGGTGCTCGCCTCGCGCAGCGCGCGAATATAGTCGCTCGTTGCGGGAACGAGACCCGCGCGATTAGGCATCGGGTCGACCAGCACGCACGCGAGTTCGTCGCCATGCTGTTCGATCAGACGTCGCGCCCCTTCGGGATCGTTGAACGGCAGGACGATCACGTCATTGGTCACACCGCGCGGCGTTCCCGCGGCGTACGCGACCGAAGCGGGCTGCACGCCGCCCCAGTTTTCCGGCGTCGGATCGAGGCTGACTTCCGAGTAATCGTAAGAGCCATGGTAAGCACCTTCCACCTTGGCGATCTTTGCGCGGCCCGTGTAGGCGCGCGCCGCCTTGAGCGCATTCATCACCGCTTCCGTGCCCGAATTCATGAACCGCACGGTTTCGACTGATGCAATGCGCTCGCAGAGCAACTCGGCCAGTTCGATCTCCGATTCGGTCGGCATGCCGAATGCAGTGCCGAGTTCGAGCTGCTCCTGTATCGCCGCCTTGATCGCGGGATGTCCATAGCCGTGAATCTGCGACGTGAAATTGTTGATGCAGTCGATGCGGACAACACCGTCTGCATCCCACACGCGACACCCCTCGCCGCGCACGGCATACACGGGATGCGGCTTCATGAAAACCGTCGTGCGGGTATTGCCGCCCGGCAGAGAACGTTGTGCCCGTTCGAACAGGGCGCGTGATGCGGACGAATCGGCTGGATATGTCATGATTTGATGGATCTGATTGCGTGACGTAAGAAGAAAATGCGACGCGCGCGACCTGCTGTGCGCCGCGCTCCGGGTTACGAAAACAGCGCTTCGGCCAGTTCGCGCGTGTAATAGCCGAGTTCGATATCGGCCTCGAGCGCATCGTGCGCGCGCTCGCCGGGATTGCCGAAGCCGCCGCCGCCCGGCGTGAACACCTCGACGATATCGCCCGCCTTCAGCACGATGCCCTGATCCTTGCTGACGTGAGGCGGCTCATACGGCTCGCCGTCGCGATAGATGACGATGCGCGTCTTGCCGCCGTCCTTGCCGCCGCGCGCGCCCGGCGGCCCGAACCGGCCGTGGTCCATCACCATCGACGCCTTCGCCGTGCCGCGCAGCAGACGCAGGCGGAAATGAATCCCCATGCCGCCGCGATACGTGCCCGCGCCGCCCGATCCTTCATGAATCGCATATTGCTCGAACAGTATCGGATAATTCTGCTCCAGAATTTCCACGGGCTGCGACTTCGAAATGCCGATGGTCGAGCAGCCGTTCGTCAATCCGTCGCCGCCTGAATAGCCGCCATAGCCGCCGCCCGAAATCGCATACATCACGTACGAGCGGTTGCGTTCGGGATCGTGGCCGCCAATCGCGAGATTCGCCGTCGTGCCGGCCGGCGCCGCGAACAGCAGATCGGGCAGCGCATCGACCAGCGCATGAAACACGGCCTCGGCGATGCGCTGGCTCACTTCGGCCGCGCAGCCGGATACCGGGCGTGGATATTGCGCGTCGAGAAACGTGCCGACCGGATCGAGCACCTCGATCGGCGCGAACGTTCCCGCGTTGATCGGCACGTCCGGAAAGATGTGCTTCATCGCGAGGTACACCGATGCCTTGGTGGTCGCCAGCACGCTGTTCATCGGCCCCTGGCACGGCGGACTCGATTGCGACAGATCGAACGTCAGCGAGTCGCCCCGTTTGGTGACCGTGAGATCGATGACGAGCGGCTCGTCGACCACGCCGTCCGAATCGAGATACGAGCGGCCGCGATATTCGCCGTCCGGAATCTGCCGGATGCAATCGCGCATCTGTGCCTCGGAGCGATCGTTGAGCGCCGCGATTGCCGCTTCTATCGTGTCCTTGCCGTAACGATCGAGCATTTGCGTCAGACGTTCCGCGCCGATCGTCAGCGCCGCGGCCTGGGCCTTGATGTCGCCGATCCGCTGCTCGGCAATGCGGATGTTCGACATGATGATCGACAGCAGCTCCTCATCGAGCTGACCTTCCTTGAAGAGCTTGACGGGCGGCAAGCGCAGGCCTTCCTGCTCGATCTCCGTCGCGTGCGCGGAAAAGCCGCCCGGCACCATGCCGCCGATGTCGGGCCAGTGGCCGGTATTCGCGAGCCACGCGAACAGTTCGCCACGATAGAAGAACGGCATTGTGAAACGCACGTCCATCAGGTGCGTGCCGCCCATATACGGATCGTTGATGACGAAGATGTCGCCTTCGCGAATCTCCTTCGCACGCCGGATGACTTCCTGCGTCGAGAACTGCATCGTGCCGACGAAAATCGGCAGACCGTAATCGCCTTGTGCAATCAGGCGCCCCGTCTCGCGATCGTAAATGCCGTTCGAGCGGTCCTGCGATTCCGAAATCACCGGCGAAAACGCGGCGCGGCAGAACGCCAGATCCATTTCGTTGCAGACCTGCTGCAACCCGCTTTGAATAACGCTGAGGGTGACCGAATCGATGGTCTTCATAAGAGCCTCTTTTATCCAGCAACTTTCACGATGAGATTGCCCGCGCTATCGAGTTTCGCGGTATTGCCCGGTTCGAGCACGGTGGTCGAATCGAGCTGCTCGACGATTGCGGGGCCCGCGAATTCGCATTCGGGCAGGCGTTCGCGGCGAAAGACCGGTGTGTCGTGCCAGCCGCCCTGCTCGAACCACACCGGCCGGATGCCGACTCGCGCATCGGCAAGCGACGCTACGGGCTCGGCTTTCGCGAGCGTGCCGAGGTCCGGCACGTAGCGCTTCGCGACGATGCTGGTGTTTAGCGATACCAGTACCGGCCGCAGTTCGGACAGCTTGACCTTGAAGCGCTGCCAGTACGCTTTTTCGAACGCTGCGGCCAGCGCGGCGCGCGTCGCCTGCTCGCGGAGAATGTCGACGACCAGCAGATGGCTTTGCCCCTGGAACTGCATTTCCGCCGTGTAGCGCAACTCGATGTCGAACACGGCGATGCCGCTTTTCTCGATACGCTGGCGCCCTTCCGCGGTCTGGTGCGCGAGGCTGGCTTCGAGATCGGCGTCGTCGATGAGACCCAGCGGTTTGTTGAACGACTGCACCAGATCGTGACGCACATCGGCGACGAGGCAGCCGAGCGCATTGGTCAAACCCGGTCGCACCGGAATCAGCACGGTCGGGATACCGAGCTCGCGCGCAAGCGCCGTCGAATGCAGCGGCCCCGCGCCGCCGAAACCGAACAGCGCGAAATCGCGCGGATCGTAACCGCGCGCGAGACTGACGAGCCGGATCGCATTCGCCATATTCTGATTGCCGACGCGCAGAATCGCCGCCGCCGCGTCATGCACGCTCAGACCGAGCGGCTCCGCGACTTCCTTGCGAATACAGTCGGCGACGAAATCCATCGACACCTTGTTGTCGACGCTCAGGAGCTTGTCGGGATTCAGACGGCCGAGAACGAGATTGGCGTCGGTGATGGTCGGCAACGTGCCGCCCCGTCCATAGCAGATCGGGCCCGGCATCGAGCCCGCGCTTTCCGGCCCGACCTTGAGGATGCCGCCCGCGTTCACGCGCGCAATCGAGCCGCCGCCCGCGCCGACCGTATGCACGTCGACCATCGGCACATGGATCGGCATCGCATATTCGAGTTCGAGTTCGCTCGAGACTTTCGGCACGCCCCCTTCGATCAACGCCACGTCGGACGAAGTGCCGCCCATGTCGTAAGTAATCAGGTTCGGAAAGCCGCACACGCGCGACACGTGCGCGGCGGCCATCACGCCGGATGCGGGTCCGGACATCACCGTGTTGACGGCCGTGCGGCTTACCGCGCGGGCCGGCACCGTGCCGCCGTTGCCTTGCATCACGAGCAGATCGGTGCCGAAGCCCGCGTTCTGCAATTCGTCCTGAAGCCGCCGCACATAGCGGTCGAGAATCGGCTGAACCGAGGCGTTGACCGCGCCCGCCGTACCTCGCTCGTACTCGCGAAACTCCGCCGTGATCTGATGGGCCGCCGTTACATATTCGTTGGGCCAATGCTCGGCGGCCAGTTCGAGCGCGCGCTGTTCATGCCCGGGATTCGAATAGGCATGCAGAAAGTGGATCAGCAGCGACTCGGCGCCCTGCTCGACGAGTCGATTCATGGCCTCGATAAACTGCCGCTCGTCGAGCGGCGTCACCACGTTGCCCGATGCATCGCAGCGTTCGTCGACTTCGACACGCAGGTTACGCGCGACGAGCGGCACGAAGTTGCCGCGCAGACCGTATGCGGTCGGGCGCGTGCGGCGCCCGAGTTCGAGCACGTCGCGAAAGCCGCGCGTCGTAATCAGGCCGACTTTCGCCAGCTTGCGCTCCAGTACCGCATTGGTCGTCGTGGTCGTGCCGTGCACGATGCTGCTGATGGTGTCGAGCGCGACACCGGTCTGTTCGAGCGCCTGCAATACGCCACGCGCCTGATTGTCCAGCGTGCTCGGCACCTTGGCGAGCCGCACGTCGCCCGTGCTGTCGTCGATGAGCACGAGATCGGTGAACGTACCCCCCACATCGATTCCGACCGTAGTCGTCATTACGTTTACTCCAGGATGAATGACTTGATGAATGTCCGTTACGGCATGCCCGAGCTCGCGGACCCCGCTTCGCCGATATTTATTAGCCATCCGTAATATTTACCGGATGGTTCGCCCTTTTCTCATCGGGCGAACCGGCGCTATCGCCGGTTCGCCGCGCCGTTGCTATTTGCCGAGGTAGGCCTCGCGAATGCGCGGATTGTTCGCCAGCTCCTTCGACGAACCGGCAATCGCAATGCTGCCGTTCTCCAGCGCATAGGCGCGCGCCGCCACCTTGAGCGCGAGCACCGTGTTCTGTTCGACGATCACCATGCTCAGGCCTTTGCGGTTGATCGCGCCGATCCGCGCGTAGACGTCTTCCGCGAGACGCGGGGCGAGGCCGAGCGACGGCTCGTCGAGCATCAGCAGACGCGGGCGCGACATCAGTGCCCGGCCGATCGCGAGCATCTGCTGCTCGCCGCCCGACAGCGACCAGCCGAGTTGCGTGCGCCGTTCGGCAAGGCGCGGGAACAGGTCGTGGACCCATTCGAGATCCTCGGCAATTTCCGCCTTCGTCGAGCGATGCGCGGTCGCGCCGACCAGCAGGTTCTCGATCACCGTGAGACCGGGGAAAATACGGCGCCCTTCAGGCACATGCGCGATGCCGAGCCGCACGCGCGCTTCCGGCGTGCGTGCGCCGAGTTCGCCGCCCTGATACTGGACGCTGCCCGATTTCAGCGGCACCAGCCCGGAGATCGCGCGCAGCAGCGTCGTTTTGCCCGCGCCGTTCGCACCGATCAGCGCAATCGCCTCGCCTTCGCGCACTTCGATATCCACGCCGCGCAGCGCGCTGATGTCGCCGTACGCGACCTTAATCTGGTTGCACTTCAACATGTTCGTAACCGGTTCCCAAGTACGCTTCGAGCACGCGAGGATCGCGCTGGATTTCGGCGGGCGTGCCCTCGGCGAGTTTTTGCCCGAAATTCAGCACGACGATCCGCTCGGCCAGGCGCATGACCATGCTCATGTTGTGCTCGATCAGCAGGATCGTCAGGTCGTGATCGGCTCGCAATTGCCTGAGCCGCGTCATCAGCGCCTCGACCTCGCCGAGATTGAGACCTGCGGCGGGCTCGTCGAGCAGCAGCAAACGCGGACGGCCCGCCAGCACCTTGGCCATTTCGACGAGACGGCGATTGCCGTAGGACAGCGAATCGATGCTGCGCGTGGCGAGCGACGCGAGTCCGAAGCGTTCGAGCATCTGCAGCGCGGCGTCGCGCCACGCCGCTTCCGCGTGACGGCGCGACGCGAACGAACCGGCCGGCGCCGGCGCGATAGCCGCGCCGAGCATCACGTTCTCGACCACGCTCAGGCGCCGGAACAGCTTGCCGTTCTGGAAGATGCGTCCCACCCCGCCACGCACGATGATGTCGGGCCGCATCCCCGTGATGTCCTTGCCGTCGAACGCGACGCGTCCCGCACTCGGCTTGTAGAGACCGGTGAGCGCGTTGAGCAGCGTGCTCTTGCCCGCGCCGTTCGGCCCGATCACCGCGAGCAGTTCCCCCGTGTCGATCCGCAGATCGACGTCGGCGAGCGCCTTCAGGCCGCCGAACGTCACGCCCAAACCATTGGCTTCGAGTAGCGGCATTATTTTTCCTCCGCGATCGGATCGAGCCGTGGCGAGCGCTGACGGCGTCGGAACACGGGCAGCCGCGCGAGACTGACGAGGCCGTCGGGCAAAACGATCAGGACGACCAGCACCAGCACGCCGAAGATCAGCAGATACGCGTTGCCGGCGCCGCGCAGCAACTCGGGCAGCAACGTGACGCCCACCGCGCCGATCACCGCGCCGACGATCGAGCCAGCGCCGCCGACCACCAGCATCGACAGATAGAGAATCGATTGCACATACGAGAAGTCGTCCGGCGAAACGAAGCGGTTGTGGACCGCGAAGAGGCATCCGGATACGCCGGCAAACGCACCGCCTATCGCAAACGCCGCGGCCTTCGCGCGCGTGACGGCGATGCCGCTCATGCCGGCCGCCATCTCGTCGTCGTTCACAGCGATCATGCTGCGGCCCAGGTGACTCGTGCGGACGGCTTGCGTCAGCGCACACAGCGCAACCAGCACGACGGTGGCAAACAGGTACAGTCTCGCGTCGGTGTCGAGCGCGAACGATCCGAGCGTTAGCGAGGGAATGCTGGCGATGCCGTCCGTGCCGCCCGTCAGGCTGGTCCAGTTCGACACGACGATGCCGAAGCTGACGTTCAGCCCCAGCGTCGCGAGCGCGAGATAGTGACCTTTCAGACGCAGCAGTACGATGCCCACGACATAGGCGAACGCGCCGCACAGCGCCACACCGGCCATGCTCGCGAGCCATGGACTCCAGCCCGTCTGGGTGGTCAGCACAGCCACCGTGTACGCGCCAATGCCGATGAACGCCGCCTGCCCGAGCGAAATCAGACCTGCATAACCGAACACCAGATTCAGGCCGAGCACGGCGATCGATGCGATGGCGGCCGTGGACAACAGCCGCACCATATAGTCGGAACAGAACGCCGGCAGCGCGAGCGCCACGGCCAGCGCGACGCCAACCGGTACAGCCGACAGAAAGCGTGAGCGGTTCATCCGCGATCTCCAATTCTTTCGCCGAAGATGCCCTGAGGACGCACCAGCAGGAAGGCGATCATCACGCCGAAGGCCAACAGGTCCTTGTAGGTCGACGTGAGATACGAGGCGCCGAGAATCTCCACGAGACCGACGAAGAGTCCGCCGAGAATCGCGCCCTGCACGCTGCCGAAGCCGCCGATCACCGTCGCCGCGAACGCTTTGAGCGCCACCGGTTCTCCCATGTTGACGTCGGCAAACCACATGGGGCCGACCAGCAGGCCCGCAAACGCCGAACACGCAGCCGCTAGCACCCAGGTGACGATCAGCGTCAGCGTGACCGGCAAGCCGATCAGACGCGCCGCTTCGCTATCCTGAGCGATTGCGCGCATCGAGCGACCGATACCGGTGCGATACAGCAGCGCGTACAGCGCCGCGATCAGGAGCGCGGTGATCACGATGGTGGCGAGCGCGTGCATGCTGATCGCCGCGCCCGCAATCGATATCACGGTGTCGCCGAACGGGGACGGCAGGCGCGCGGGCCACGGTCCCCAGATCAGCAGCGCCGCGTTCTGCATGACGATGCCGATTGCCACCGTGCCGATGATGACCGAGACGACGGGCCTCTTGCGCAACGGCAGATGCACGCCGAGAAAGAACAGCACGCCGAACAGCGCCATGCCGATCACCGCGGCGAGATAGCCGAGCGCGATCGGAAAATGCGCCTGCACAATGGCCGCGACGCCGAAGAACGTGCCGAGCATGACGAACTGGCCCGCAGCGAAATTCACGACGCCCGTCGCCGAATAGACGATGACGAAGCCGAGCGCGGCAAGCGCATAGACGCTGCCGAGCGCGACGCCGTTCACCAGGAGTTGAAGAAGCTGTTGCATGATCCGGGTCCGCGGGACAGGGAAACGCGCGTGAACGCGGCGAATGGAAATGGCGCCTCGCTCGGCATCACTTGCTCGTGATCTGCTGGATCAGTTGCATGTCCTTGGTGCCGGGTGCGAACTTCACGATCGACACGTCATGCACGCCGTTGCCCGCGGCATCGAACGTATAGATGTGCGCCACGCCCTTGAAGTCCTTCAACGTGCGCAGATAGTCGCGCACCTTGACCGGATCGGTGCCGACTGTGCGCATCGCCTGCGCCATCATCATCGCGCCGTCGTAATAGGCGGCGGCATACGGATCGGCGTCCACGCCGTAGGCGGCCTTGAACCGCTTGAGGAACGATTGCGCCGCGGGCTGCGAGGTCAGCATCGCATCGACGACGCCGTAGACGCCTTGCAGATCGTCAGGCGAAATCAGTTGCATCGCGGCCGGCACGAACGCGGCCGACGACGAAACGACCGGCGTCTTGAGGCCGAGCAGCTTGATCTGATGCAGCAGCAACGCGCCGTCCTGCGGATAGACGAACAGGAGGATCGAATCGGCACCCTTGTTCTTCAGGGACAGGATCTGCGCGGACATGTCCTTGTCGTTCTGGCCATAGGCTTCGGCGCCCACCACCGTAATCCCCGCTGCCGCAAATGCCTTCTGCGCGGCCTTCGCGCCGCCCTGGCCGAAGTCGTTCTGGATGTAGAGGATGCCGGGTTTCGTCGAGTGCAACTGTTCGTGCGCGTAACGCGCCATCGCCTCGGCCGTCAGGCCGTCGCTCGGACGGATGCGGAACATCCACGGGTTCTTCTGCTCCGCGACGATGTCGGCACCGCCCGCGTACATGGCCGGACGCTGCGCCTTCAGCACTTCCGGGCCGACCGCGACGTTCTGCGTGCTGTAACTCGTCAGGAATACGAAATCGGGCTTCTGCTCCTGCACGACCTTGATGAACGCGTTGATCGCAGTGCCGTTCGACGCCTGCGCATCCTGGAACGACAGGCCGACCTTGCGACCATTGATACCGCCGCCCGCGTTGATGTCCTGCTCCGCCAGCTTGAGCGCATCGACATAGCCCTTGCCCGTCAGGGACAATGCTCCCGTCATCGGCGCTGTCACGCCGACGGGTATCTGCTGGGCCCATGCCGCGCAAGGTGAAACGGCTGCGCCAGCGGTGAGCCATGCACAGGCGATACGAAGTGACATTGCGCGCTTCAGGTACGTGATCATCGTTGGATCTCCAAGGGCTAGCGATTTATTGCAGTGTCTCGATTTTCGAAATATAGTTTCGATTTACGATTCATGGTGCGTGGCCAAATAAGCGTTGTCAAGCCAGGCAACGCCCTTTAATCCATCAAAAATCAGGAAGAACGACATGCCGGGTCTGGACGACGCCCCCCCGCTCGAGCGCTACATGCGCATCCTTGAATTGCTGGCCGGCTTTCCGGACGGTCTATCGCTGTCGGAAATCACGGCCATGCTGGGCTTGCCGAAACCGAGCGGTCACCGGCTGCTCAAGTCGATGCTGGAATGCCGGCTGGTGGAGACGAGAAAAGGGGGGGCGACGAGCTATCTGGTCGGCGCGCGGATGCGCCGCCTCATCTACGCCACGACGAAGAATGCGTGGCTGGACTCCGTGGTGCGAGGCTATCTGCGCGAACTCGTGCAGGAGACGGGCGAAACGGCCTACATCACGAAACTGGAGCACGGTGTGGTCCGCTCCATCCTCACGGAAGCACCGGACACGCCATGGCGCGGTTATGTGCTGCCCGGCAGCGAGATGCACGTCTTCAATGCCGCGACGGCTAAAGCCATCGCCGCCTATCAGGATGCCGAAACGGTTGAGCACCTTCTCGCCCAGCCGCTCACGCAAAGGACGAGCAAGACCAAGAGCGAAAAATCGGAAGTGATGGCGGATCTGGAGAACGTGCGTGCACGGGGATACGCAACGTGCCTGGGCGAGGTCGACGAGGGACTGGCGGCCATCGGCGTCCCCCTGATGCTCGGACGCGGCGAGGTCATTTTCAGCCTCGGCATTACGGGGCCCTATCGCCGGGTGGTGGACCAGGGAATCGAAAAGCTGGCTGAAACAATGAAGCGATACGCGGCGGAGATGTCGGCGGCGATTACCGTGGGGTTTGAAAAGCAGCGGGAGAGTTGAGGCAGGGCCCGGAGAACGACTCTCATCGCTTCGGATCATGGCGCACAACAGCTGCACCACGCGGATGCGCAGACGCTACTCGGTGTCTTCCAGCATCCGCTGCGCTGCCTTCTCGGCATTCGCTACGTGCAGCCGCGCAAGCTCCTGGGCCGCATCGGCGTCGCGTGCCTTCAGCGCCTTATAAAGCTTGTCGATTTCGCGCAGACTATTGGGCAGCCGGTCCGGATTCATCAACGACGTCGTACGCAGCAGATTGATGCGCGAATAAAGACTGTTAAGGACTTCCCTGACGAGCGTGTTGCCGCAGTTATCGAGCAGCACGCCATAGAGTGCCGTCTTCGCGCGCAGCACGCCGTCCTGGTTCTGCGCGACAGCTTCCGCGCGCAGCTCCTTCGCGACCTCGCCAAAGCGCGCGATTGCATCGTCGCTGGCAAGGCGGGCGAACTCATGCGCGGCGAAACCTTCGAGCAGACCACGCAGCGCGTACAGCTCGCTGGCTTCGTGTTTCGACATGACGGCGACGATCGGCCCCTTGTGCGGCACGTTGCGCACGAGCTTTTCGGCTTCGAGCCTGCGCAGCGCCTCACGCACCGACGTACGGCTCACGCCGAGCGTCTCGCACAATTCCCGTTCGATAAGGCGCGCACCAGGTGCGAAACGCCCGCTTACAATCGCTTGCCGAAGCACATTTTCCACCTGATGACGCAGCGTCTCAGGCCTCACCAGGTCCATGTCTGTTAGCATTATTGTATTCCCGTCCGACAAAATTCAGCCTCCATGATACTTCACCGGTATCGTGACGGACAGCATCCATAGCCCATCACGGCGAGAAACGGCATGCCTTTCAGCGGGTCGGGAGCAGCGCGCCGAGCGGCATGCGCGAACAGATCTCAAGCGCGGCGTCGAACCTCATCACGAGCGGTTCGGCATGCGCGACCTCGACCTGCGCGATCGCGTCATCGCCAATCTGGTCGAGCTGCTTGAACAGTGCGCGCAACGAGTTGCCGTGACCGACCATCAGCACCGACTGCCCACGCACGAGTGCCGGCGCGACGCAGTCGTCCCACAGCGGCAGCACGCGATGCAGCGTATCGCGCAGGCTCTCGGTGCGCGGCAGCGCAGCGGGCGCGGGCATCGCGTCATCGCACAGCGCGCCCACCAGCTTCGCATGCGCGACGGCATCGAGCGGCGGCGGCGCAAGGTCGAAACCGCGCCGCCATTGCCGCACGCATTGCGCGCCATACGCGAGCGCTGCCTCATCTTTTTCCATGCCGGTCAGCGCCCCGTAGTGCCGATCGTTCAGCCGCCACGAGCGAATCGTTTTCGACACCGGCCGGTCGAACGTGTGCAACGCGTGCGTGAGCGTATCGGTGGCTCGTGATAATGCCGACGTAACCGCAAGGTCGAAGTGCAGACCCGCAGCGCGCAACTGCTCACCGACGCGCTGGGCATCCGTCACGCCCTGCGCGGAGAGTCCGACGTCACTCCAGCCGGTGAAGCGGTTCGCGCGATTCCATACCGATTGGCCGTGTCGCAATACGACAAGCGTGGCGGATTGACTGCTCATGGGGAGCATCGCACGTCAGTTGTAGCCGAGAATCGCGACGGCCCGCACACTCGTGTGCTCGTTGCCGTTCGACGCAAGTGCCGACAGGGGCGGCGATTGCATTGCGCGCCACGCGGAATGGCACGGCCCAGCTGTCTTGCCGGCTACCGATGAAAATGCGGACGAAAACGCGGACGCAATCGCAGAGGTGAATATCGTGCGCGGCGCATCGACATTGTGCGAGTCGGACAGGTCGCCCGGCGCGGCACGCAACGAAAACATCGGCTCGGGTTTTGTGGCATCACGCATGCGGTTTCTCCGGCGCGCCAGCGGCATTCGCCAGCGCGGCTTCGAGCAGCGGCGCGCCCAGTTCCGCGCCGTGGATGCCCGTCACGCTGACGATCTCCAGCAATTCCATCAGTTCTTCAGCCGTCGCTCCATAATGCAGCGCATTGCGCATGTGCAGCTTGAGGCCGGGTACGTACAGATGCGTGGCCGACGCATCGAACGCACAATACATGAATTCCTTGAGCTTCGGGCTCAGCACACCGCTACGCCACGGCACCGAAGAGAATTCGACGTATGCGTCGAACAGGTCCGGATCGAGTTCGAGCAGCCCTTCCCAGCTCGGATGCCAGTAGCCGCGGTTCTTCTCGAACGCGGCTTTCAGCGCCTGCCGCCGCTCGTCGAGTGGGGCCGGGCCGTCGCGCAAGCCCTCTTCTTCCAGAACTTCCAGCAGCACCGGCACGCCGACGTTGCTGGTATGAATACCGATCGTGCTGATCAATTCGAGTACTTCGACCAGTTCATCGCGCGTCGCGCCGAACGATAGTGCCCGCTCGATGTGACGCGCCACACCGGGCGCATAGAGCTGCGTCGCGCAGGCGTCGGCAGCCAGCGCGATGAACGCGCGGGTCTTGTCGTCGAGATGGTTGCGCCGCCGCGGTACGCCGGCGAACTTCAGATACGCGGCGACGAAAACCGGGGCGAGCCTCATGAGGCTGTCCCACTCGGGACTCGCCTGACCGTGCAGGCTCGCGAGTTCGTCGCGCAGGCGTGACAGATCGGGTTGCGGCGGAGTCTGGGTCATGATGTCAATTCCATCGAAGGCTTAACAATATCGGCAACCTCACATCGGTGGCGCGCGCCGGACAGCTTCAGCTTCGCGGCGAACCGGACGCGAAAGTCGGCCCGAACGCAGGCTGGAACATCGACGCGCGCGACGGCACGAACCTCAGCCCCCCACACCCTTCGGATAATCGGCTTGCGCGACCTCTTCCTGCCACGTCCCCTTGCCGATCGACGTCGCGATATGAACCATGTAGCTGCCTTCGCTCGCGCCGTGCCAGTGACGCTCGTTCGGGCCGATGAACACGATGTCGCCCTGGCGGATCGGCCGCGGCTCCTCGCCGTCGAGGCAAATCCAGCCCTGGCCGGCCGTCACCTGCAGCACCTGGCCGTACTCGTGCGTGTGCCAGTAGGTACGTCCGCCCGGTTCGAAACACACCGTGTTGATCGTCACGCCGTTGGTCGCGGGCATCACCGGATCGGCCCAGACCGTCCCCGTGAACGTATCGCCGCGACGCTCGGACATTGCGCCTGCCGCTCTGCCGTGAAAGACTTTCATGCTTTTTTCTCCTTTGCTCCGTCGAACAGCCGGACGCCGCCCGACACGTCGCCGATCGCATCGACGACCCGATTGCTGATCACATCTCCATAGCCGAGCGCGGTGCCAAGCCCGAAGCTCGCGAGCGGCCCCGCCGCGTTCAGCGACATCACACCGAGTTCGCGCACGCGATCGACGTACAGCACGACGTCCTTCGTCATGAGCTTGCCGGTCAGGCCACCTTCGAGATAATCGCCGTCGACGATTTTCGGAAAACGGTTGAGCGTCGCGAAGTTGACACCACTGCTACTGTTCAGCACATCGAGCAGCAGGTGCAGGTCGAGCCCGGCCTTCTTGCCCGCCACCATCACCTCGGCACTCGCAGCCAGGCTCACTGCGTTCAGGAAGTTGTTGAGCAGCTTGGTCGTGTGACCGGCGCCGCTCCCGCCCATGTATGCGACCTTCGAGCTGATCGGCCCGAACGCCCATTGCAGTTCGGCAACCGCTTCGGCCTCGCCGCCCACCATCAGCGTCAGCGTGCCCTTCTCGGCTGCGGCCGCGCCACCCGAAATACCCGCGTCGACGTAACGCACGCCGCGCTCGGCGAAGCGCTTCGCGAGGCGGATCGTCGAACTCGCGGCGGCCGTGCTCAGATCGACGACGATCTGTCCGGCGCGGCAATGCGCGAGCACACCGTCCTCGCCTTCGACGACCGCTTCGACCACCTTGCTGTCAGGCAGCGACAGCATCACGACGTCCGCGTAGCCGACCACTTCGCGCAGCGTGCCGGCAGCCTGCGCGCCGGCTGCTTCGACGCGCTCCCGCGCCGTGTCGTAACCGAGCACCGCGATGCCCGCGCCAACGAGGCGCTGCGCCATGCGTCCGCCCATGTTGCCGAGGCCGATAAAACCTACCCTTTCCTTGTTCATGACTTCCGTTCCTCTGCTTCGCAATTAGAAATCGACATCTTTCGTTTCCGGACCCATCATCGCGCCGATCATGCCGAGCAGCCCGCCCACGCACAGCAGCACGACCGACGTGAGCCGCAGCGGCATGAACGCGCCGAGCCAGTTCATATAGAACGCGTAGAACGACGGGATGATGACCGAGAGGCTGAAGCCGACGCCGAAGCCGGTCGCGCGCACGTCCGTCACGAACCGCTCGTTGATGTACGTGACGATCACGCCCCACGGCGACGTGACGAGCACCGCGAGTACGCAGGTCAGCAGCATGATGGCCGGCAACGACAGTCCGTCCACGTTCGCGAGCACGTACAGCAGCACGGCGCCGAGCGTGGCGATCAGCGGACCGACGATCACGAAGAAGCGACGTCGTCCGATACGCTGCGCGACCAGACCCGAGGCGATGTAGCTGAAAAACAGCACGAAGTACGTGAGCATCAGCGTGGCGGTCATCTGGAAGCCGGTCAGGTGCAGCGTCTTCACGAGCAGCCCCGTGGGCAGGAAGATCGTAATGATGTTCTGCGTGAGCCAGAAGCCCGTCATCATCACCAGCACCTGCAGCAGGTTGCGCCCGCTCTTGCCGCGCAGCAGATCGGAAAGCGGCAGTTTTTCGGTGACCGTCGGCTTGTCGGCGGCCTCGCTCTTCCAGACTTCCGATTCGGCGACCTTGCGCACGTAGTACATCGCGAGCAGGCCCGCGAGCGCCGCACCGAGCACAAACGGAATGCGCCAGCCCCATTGCGCGTACGGCGAATTCATGCCGCTCAGCGGAAAGAGCGCGAACATCAGCATCGCAACGAGGTTGATCGTCACGTACGCGGCCGGAAATCCGGCAATGATGAAGCCGCCGACGAAACCACGCTGCTCCTTCTTCGCATACTCGATCGCGAGCGGCATCGCACCGGTGTAGCCGCCGCCGAGAAAGATCCCGTCGACGAACCGCAGCAGCACCAGCAGCCAGTACGACGCGATGCCGATGTGCTGATAGCCAGGCAGAAGCGCGATCAGCAACGTCACCACGCCGAAGCCCGACACCGACCAGATCGAGGCCTTGCGACGCCCGATGCGGTCCGCGATCATGCCGAACAGCAGCGAGCCGACCGGCCGTCCGAGCAGCGTCGTGATGAACACCAGCGATGCGAGAATCGCCTCCATGCCCGCCGACAGATGCGGCGGCTGAAAATAGCCGAGTACGGGCGAAAGCACCACCACCGGCAAATAGATATCGAACATGTCGATGAATTCGGAAAAGAACGCGCCCTTGATCGCGTTGCGTCTCTTCGTTTCGATCGACTGTTCGCCCTCCGACTCTACGACGTCATGCGCAGTCAGCGCTTTCATGGCTGTCTCCATTCGTTATGCGCACCGCGCGCGGTGCGGGTTCTCCCTGCGTTACCCCGTGGCTTTCGTGTGCTTTTTTGCCGGATCAGGAAGCCGCCGCTTCGGCTTCGTATGCCTTGATCGCCTCGCTCGCGACGCGAAACGCCGCCAGCGCGAGCGGCGCGCCGCAATACGCAGCCGCCTGCATCAGCACCGCGCGGATCTCTTCCTTCGTCACGCCATTGCGCAGCGCGCCCTTTACATGCACCGCCAGCTCGTGGTGCTGGCTCATCGCGGTGAGCATGCCGAGGTTCAGCATGCTGCGCGTCTTGAACGACAGCGTCGGGTCGCCCCAGATGTCGCCCCAGCAGCTTTCGGTGACGAACTTCTGCATCGGCCGGTTGAAGTCGTCGGCATTCGCCCACGATTTCTCGACGTGCGCGGCGCCGAGCACTTCCTTGCGGTTGTTGAAGCCTTTGTTGAAACGGTCGTTGGTATCCATCGCGATTCCTCAGTAATTCAGACTGTTTTTAAAACGGTGCGCCAGGCAGGCATGATGCGAACCGGTCTGCGCGCGGAAATTTTCACTCTGCGCCGTAACCGACCATCGCCTTGGTTTCCAGGTATTCGCGCAAGCCGGCTTCGCCCCACTCGCGCCCGTTGCCCGAGCGCTTATAGCCGCCGAAAGGCGCCTGGAAATCGGCGGGCGGGTAATTCAGATGTACGCCGCCCGCGCGCAACGCGCGGCCCACCTTGCGCGCACGCGCGAGATCGGCGGATTGCACGTAGGCCGCGAGACCGTAGTCGGTGCCGTTCGCGATCGCGATCGCCTCTTCTTCCGAGTCGTAGGGAATCATCGACAGCACCGGCCCGAAGATCTCCTCGCGCGCGATCGTCATGTGCGGCGCGACATCGGCGAACACTGTCGGGCGCGCATAGTAGCCCGCGTCGATGCCGTCCGGCCGTCCGATGCCGCCCGTGACGAGGCGCGCGCCTTCGTCGATACCGGTCTGGATCAGCGCCTGCACACGCTTGAACTGACTCGCGTTGACAAGCGGGCCGAGCTGCGTCGCCGGATCGTCGGTCGGGCCGGTGCGATACGCCTGCGCCGCGTGCTTCGCGATCTGCGCCGCGTCGTTCATCAGATGACGCGGCACCAGCATGCGCGTCGGGATCGAACACGACTGGCCCGAATTCGTAAAGCACGCTGCCACGCCGCGTGTAACCGCCTGTTCGAGATCGACGTCGTCGAGCAGGAGGTTGGCGGACTTGCCGCCGAGTTCCTGCGCGACGCGCTTCACGGTCTCGGCCGCCGATTGTGCGACCAGCACGCCCGCGCGCGTCGAGCCGGTAAACGACACCATGTCGATGTCCGGATGACTCGCAATCGCCGCGCCGACACCCGGACCATCGCCATTGACGAGATTGAACACGCCGGCGGGCACGCCCGCGTCATGCAGCACTTCCGCGAACGCCAGCGCGCTGAGCGGCGAATACTCGCTCGGCTTGAGCACCATCGTGCAGCCCGCGGCCAGCGCCGGGGCGATCTTCACGACGATCTGATTGATCGGCCAGTTCCACGGCGTGATGAGTCCGCAGACGCCGATCGGTTCCAGCACGACACGCGTATTGCCGCGCTGTTCCTCGAATTCGAAACGCTCGAGCACCTCGATCAATGCGTTCAGATGCGCCGGTCCGCGCGCGGCCTGACCGTTGCGCGCAAACGTGATCGGCGCACCCATTTCGCGGCGCATCAATTCGGCGAATTCGTCGTAACGACGTTCGTAGACGGCGACGACGCGCTTGAGCAACGCCACCCGCTCGGCCACGCTGGTCGCGGACCACGCCGGAAATGCGCGGCGCGCGGCGGCGACCGCGCGATCGACATCGGCCGCGTTGCCGAGCGCAAGCTTGTCGAAGACCTTTTCCGTCGATGGATCGACGAGGTCGAACCAGACGGCGGACGCGGGTTCGACCCACTGTCCGTCGATATAGAACTGTGCAGCATGTGACATGACAGGCTCCAGAATCGGTGAATCGGAAGGCGGCCTCAGGAAGCCGCGCCTGGCAACAGCCGGTACATTTCGGTGTGATCGGTCACGGGCGTCGACTGCTGTGCCGCTTCGTTCCACACCTCGATGCAGGCCGTGCCAAATGTCATCGGATGGCCGACCGCCTGCGCGAGCGCATACGCGATCTTCAGATCCTTGTTCATCAACTGCAGCGCGAAGCCCCACGCAAACGTGCCGCTCAGCATGAACTGCTTGACCTTGTTTTCCGACGTATTGCTGCGCCCCGACGACGCGTTGAGCACGTCTGTCATCACGGCCGGCTCGATGCCGAAACGGCTCGCGATCTGCAGCGCCTCGACCGTCGCGGTCAGTCCCGCCGCCGACACATAATTGTTGAGCGCCTTGGCCGCATGACCGGCGCCCGCGCCGCCGATATGCAGCACACTCGCGCCCATCGCATCGAGCAACGCCTTGCAGCGCGCAAGCACCTGCGCGTCGCCGCCGACGAGAATCGCGAGCGAGCCCTCCTTCGCGCGCTTGACGCCGCCCGACACCGGCGCATCGAGATACGCAAGGCCGCGCGCTTCGAGCGTCCTGCCGAGTTCGCGCGAGCGCTCCGGTTCCGACGAACTCATGTCGATGACGACAGCGCCCCGCGCGAGTTTCGCGGCCCAACCGTCGCCGAGCACCACGGCCTCGACAATCGCCGAGTTCGGCAGCATCGTGATCAATGCATCGAGCGATGCCGCGTTGTCGTCATTCAGACGCTGCGCACCGGTTTGCTCGGCGAGCGCGGCGGCGCGTGCGGCGTCAGCGTCGGCGATGAACAGTTCGAAGCCGGCTCTGCACAGACACTGCACCATCGGCGCGCCCATCATGCCGAGACCGACGAAACCGATCCGCTTGAGTTGTGTCATTGCGAGACCTCGTCTAGCGCAGCGCCGAGAATACGGTCGGCGTCAGAAAATGATTTTCGATACGCTCGACGATCGGCTTCTCGGCTTCCGTCGCCGCGCGTTTGACGATCCAGTCGGGGTCGGACTGGAACGCGTTCCACTTCTGCTCGCGCTCGGCGAGACTTTCCCACTTGAGCATGTAGGTCAGCGCGTGGTTGCTCGGTCCGATCAACGTGGTCCAGAAACCGAGCTGCTCGATGCCGTATTTTTCGAAAAAGCCGAGCGTGGTCGACGTGAAGCGATCGAGCAGTGCCGGCAAGCGCGTCGGCGCGCAGTGGTAAATACGCATTTCAACGATCATGAATAACCCCTGTTTGATCCGGTACGATGGGCCGGAAGTCCGGCCAGATGCCTGTTTGCGGAAGTGATTGCGAGGCGCTCAGTCGGCGAGCCCCTCCGACGACGACCAGCGCTCGACGTATTTGACGAGTTCGGTCATGTCACGCTTCGCGCCGTCCTGCATCGCCGCGTAGTTCCACACCTGACGCGCGACGCTGCCGACCCACATCGGCACGCCGAGCGCCTGGCATTCGTCCACCGCGAGGCCGATGTCCTTGCACACGCTGCCGACCGGAAAACCGAAATCGAAGCCGTGTGTCAGCACGTGTTTCGGGAATTTGTCCATCGTCGCGCCGTTCTTGCCGCTGCCCGAATTGATCACGGACATCATCACTTCGGGATCGAGGCCGCCGCGCATGCCGGCAACGAACGCTTCCGACGTGATCGCAAAAGCAGTCGACGACAACATGTTGTTGAGCAGCTTCAGCAACTGTCCCTGCCCTGGCTGATCGCCGACGACGAACACCTTGCCGAACACGTCGAACAGCGCGCGAACCTCGTCGAGCGCGGCCGGCTTGCCCGCCGTCATGATCGCCAGCGTGCCTTTCTTCGCGCCCGCAGCGCCGCCGCTTACCGGCGCGTCGACGGTTTCGATGCCCTTCGCGAGCAGAGCGTCGGCCACTTCCCTTTCGATGCGCGAACCGACCGTCGACAGATCGACGAGAATCTTCACCGCGCTACCTTCGATCAGGCCGCCGTCGCCGAGCGCCACCGCCTTGAAAATCGCCGGCGTCGGCAAGCTCGTGAAAACGACGCGCGCGGTGTCGGCCACTTCGCGCACCGACTTCGCCGCGCGCGCGCCGATCGCCGCGAGTTCCGCGACCGCCTGTTCATCGCGATCGAACACGACGAGCGTATGCCCCGCTTCGATCAAACGGCGCGCCATCGGCCGCCCCATCACACCTACGCCGATAAAACCGATCTGCTTGCTGCTTTGTTCGCTGCCTGACATGACTATCCTCATCCGTTGAAAATCGATCGATCGCGCTACTCAGTTCGCGCACGCTAGTTTCATCAGCACCGCCGCATCCGCTTCGCCGTCGAAACGCCACAGCGTATCGATCAGCGGTTGCGGTGCGACCCCCGAGCCGCCGTATGCGGCAAGTTCATGCAGCTTCGCCGCGAGTTCGACGTCGGCGAGTGGCGCGGCGAAACTGCCGCGCGCCGCCTGAATACGCCGCGATATCGTGTCGCCCGAGCGCAGCACGACAGCGACCTGAGCCGACTCGACCGGCCACGACGGATCGTCGATGAAACGCAAGCGCGCGCCGAATGCGCGCAGCGACGGATCGCCCACTGCGCTATCGCTAAACTGCGCGAGGCCGGCCTTGCCCGTCGCGAGCGCGACGGCCACCGCGTGCTGCGCGCTGACCTGCGATTCGCGACCGCTGCGCACAGCGGGCCGGTCGGTACGTTCGCGCAGCAGCGGATGGCCCGTCAGCTCGACCCGTTCGACATCGTCAAGGCTCCAATGCGCATCGCGACGCAGATCGAGACACGCGTCGATCACCGGGTTCAACACCACGCCGCACGGATACGGCTTGTAGGTATTCGACAGCAGCGACCATTCGAGCCCGAGACCGTCGGTCAGTGCCTCGATCTTCGGCTGCGCGGCCGTGACGCGCAGAAAACCGCGCGTGCCTTCGAGCGGCGCATCGGGACCGGAAAAATCGTCGGCGGCGAGCAGCGCCGACAGCAGGCCGTTACGTGCCGCATTGCCTACGCTGATGCTCTTCGACATCGTGCCCAGCGTCTCGACGAGACCGCCCGCCTGCGCGGATGCATTGCCGAGCGCCCACGCGATCTGCCGCGCGTTCAGGCCCAGTACCTTGGCCACGGCGGCGGCCGCGCCGAACACGCCGCACGTCGACGTGATGTGCCAGCCGCGTTGATAGTGCTCCGGCGAAACCGCGTTACCGATGCGGCACTCCACCTCGACGCCGAGCACGAACGCGAGCAGCAGTGCTTCGCCCGTCATCGGCCGTGTTTGAGCGAGCGCTAACAGCGCAGCGGCGACCGGCGCGCTCGGATGAATGATGGTCGGGATATGCGTGTCGTCAAAATCGAACACGTTTGCGCTCATCGCGTTGAGCGCGGCGGCGTTCAGCATGTCGAAGCGTTCGCACCGGCCGATCATGCCCGCACTGCGATCTGCGCCGAAGCGCTGGTAGACGCGCACCGCCTTGTCGAGCGTCGGATCGGTGCAGCCCGCCAGCGCGACCGCCATATAGTTGACGAGCGCGCGCTTCGCTTCGTGCCGCACTGCGGCGGGCACGTCGCGCCAGGTCGCCGCAGCACCCCATTGCGCGATGCGTTGCGTCGCATGGCCGGCGTGGCGGTTGGTGCTGCTCTGGCTGGAACTGCTCTCTGACTGTGCTGCCATGGGCGGATTTGTCCTCTACAGTGTGACGCTTTCGCCGGATCTTTCGCGGAGCATGCGGATGAGCCCGCACAATGCGATCCGGTCTGCTCTGATGGATAACACCGCTGTCCTCTACGGCCTCGTAGCCGATGCCGCACGATCGTCGTTCGGCTGGCCACCTGCTGCAAACGTATTGCCGACTTCGGCCGCGATCGATTCGAGCGAACGCCGCCGCGTTTCCGTGCCGAGTACGCCGACGATCGCGGCCTGCACGAGCAGCGTGCCGACGATCAGCGCCAACACGCCGGCGATGCCGAAATCCGTGAACGCCGACGCCACCACATACGGCACCACGATGCTCACCGCGCGGCCCACCGTATTCGACACGCCCGAGCCACGCAAACGCAGCTCGGTCGGGAACAGTTCCGGCACATACGTTGCGACGCTGAACGACGACAGCACGTAGATGCAGCAGGTGATCGCGAAACCGAGCGCGGCAATCGCCACTTCCGACTGCGCGAACGGATAAGCGGCGCCAAACCCCGCGCAGATCAGCGAAAACAGCACGATGCCCCACTTGCGGCCGACACGCTCCGCCAGTGCAAAGGTGATCAGCGAACCCACCGGGCCGCCCGCGAACATCACTGCCGTCAGTCCCAGCGAATTCGAGACGCTATGGCCTTGCTTGACAAGAAAAGTCGGAATCCAGCTGACGAACGCGTAGTTGACGACGAACAGCGCGACTAGCACCGTGATGCCGGTAATCGTGCGCGTGAGCAGTCGGCGCGCGAACAGATCGCCGAGACGTCCGTTGTCCCGCGTGTCGGGATGGCGCAGCTGCTGAGCCGCAGCCGCGATCGCCGCGGTTGAATCGACGCCGCATGCGGTCTCGATGTTCGACACGATCCGGTCCGCCTCGGCGACGCGATTGCGCGATGCGAGCCAGCGCGGCGACTCCGGCATCGACTTGCGCAGGAACCACACGACAAGCGCGCCGCAGCCCGCGATCGCGAACATCCAGCGCCAGCCGTAGTGCGGCACGATCAGCCAGCCGAGGAAGGTTGACAGGAACAGCGACGTATTGATGATGAGATTGAGGATCGTGCCGAACCGGCCGCGCCACGCAGCCGGAATGAATTCACTCAGCGTGCCGTAGCCAACGACGATCTCCGCCCCCATGCCGATGCCCATCACGAGGCGGAAGAAAATCAGCCAGTACATCGAAGGCGCAAGCGCCGCGGCAATCGATGCGAAGCCGTAGATGCCGAGATTGAACTGATAGCAGAAACGCCGCCCGAAGCGGTCGCCGAGCAGACCGGACAGCCATGCGCCCGCCATCATGCCGAGGAACGTGACGGACACGAACATCGCGTTGAGCTTCAGCGTGGATTCGCCGCTGTGGATCATTGCGGCAAGCACCGTGCCGGCGATGTAGATGTCGAACGAGTCGAAATACATACCCGCCGCGATCAAGCCAAGCAGCCGCCAGTGATAACCGGACAGCGGCACGCTGTCCAGTCGGTATCCAATACTCGCTTCGTTCTGCATAGGTACTGTCTCCGTCAAAGGCACTTTTCTTGTTGTCGGGTTGCGGCTTCACGCTGCGTCGCTCATCGAATGTGAGCGTTACCATAAAGATCGATTATATTCGCGTAATACAATCGGTCAAGAAGACATTTACCCTGGCAAGATTTTTTCTGCCGATGCACGGAGAAAACACGTACGTATGTTGCAATGCGATTGGAGCGCATACCGGTACAGTACGGCGTGCGTGGCGCCCGCCAGCCGGTATCAGACGCGGCCGTCCACCCCCGCCGTATTCCACTGTCCCGCGCCACCGCTTGGCCTCACGGTGCTCACGATCGCCGAGCCGCCGTCCACCGACAGCACGTCGCCGTTGATATAACTGGACTCGTCGCTGAGCAGGAATGCGACCGCATTGGCGACTTCGTCCGGCGTGCCGACTCGCCGCATCGGCACAGTCGTGCCGCGCTGCACCACATCGCCGCCGGCGCCGGAGCCAGCGGCATTGGCAGCGAACAGCGCGGTCGGCACCAGTCCCGGCGCAACCGCGTTGACGCGAATACCACGCGGCCCCCCGTACATCGCCCCTCCATGCACGATCCCGAGCACACCGTGCTTCGAGGTCTGGTACGGCAACAGGTCGTCACTGCCGAGCAGCGCGCCGATCGATGCGGTAATCACGATCGAGCCCGTACCCTGCTGCACCGCGTATTGACGAAAGGCCGCGCGCGCACCGAGAAACGGGCCGCGCAGATTCACGCGCATGACCGCATCGAATTCGTCGACGCCGATGTCCGGAAAGAGCGCCAGCGTTCCGACGATGCCCGCGTTCAGGTGATGCAGATCGACGCGTCCGAATCTATCGAGCGTCTCGCGCATATAGCGCTCGACATCTTCTTCGCGTGACACGTCTGCCTGAACAGCCAGTGCGTTGCCGGGTTCCGGCAATGAAGCCGCGACCTCCTGCGCCAGTGCGCGCTCGACATCGACCACGACGACGCGCGCGCCGTCCTCGGCGAGCCGCCGTGCGGTTGCCGCGCCGATGCCGCTGCCGGCCCCCGTTACGATGACAACTTTTCCTTGAAGCGATGCAAAGCTCACGCTGTTATTCCTCCATGCAAAAGAAGCGTCCGGCGCAACCGACGCGCCGGGCGCAGAACCTGGCGCCCGTCAGAAGTGATGCCGGATGCCGGCACGCACGACCACCTGTGAATTCGACGCCGATGAGCCGCCGCCATTCGACGCATCGCCCACAGAAGCGGTTGCGTCGACCACGTTGCCGAACGCGTCGAGCGTGCGGCCCGACGCATGCTGATAGCCGCCGACGAGGAACAGGATGGTCCGTTTCGACAGATTCTTGAACGCAGCGACGCTGATCTGGTTGTACTGCGGAGGCGATGACGAACCGTCCACCGAACTGCCGCGCGAATACGCGTACGCCGTGGCAAGCGCGAGCGTCGAGGTGACTTGCCACGACGCAACGGCGCCGCCCGTGTTGAATTTCTGATTGCGATGGAACAGCGAGAACGGCCCCGGCCTGTACTGCACGTTGCTGTAGTTCAAGCCGAGCGTGACCGGGCCGATCACGTAATTCCACGCGGTGCCGATGATCTGCAAGGTTTCCGCCGACGCGAAACCCGCGTTGATCGACGAATTGAAAATGCTGTCCGACGAGCCGACCCACGTGCCGTTCGTCACGTCGTCGGGACCCGTCTTGCTATTGTCCGCACGGTAGTACGCGACGCTGCCCGCGAGCGGACCGCGAGCATAAACCGCCCCGATACCGTAGGTGCTTTTGTCGTGCATCGATCCCGGCTGTCCGCCGAAACCGTACAACGCCTCGATGGTAAAGCCGCCCATCACGGGGCTCGTGTATTTGACCGAGTTGCTGATGCGCAGGCTATTGTCGAAATCGTCGAGGTCGCCCGGATGCGCTGCAATACCGTTCAGAAAGCGCGTCGGCCCGAGCGGCTCGACGAGGTCGACCAGCGGATCGTACTGACGCCCAAAGGTCAACGTGCCATAGCGCGTATTGCCCAGACCGACGAACGCCTGACGATTGAACATCGTACCGGCCGACGCGAACGCGCCGGTGCCGATATTGAAACCGTTCTCCAACGTAAATACCGCACGATAGCCGCCGCCCAGATCCTCGACGCCCTTCAGACCCCAGCGATCCGCAAAGGTCGAACCGCTGACGAAGCCGAGCTTCGAATGGTTCACCAGCATCGCGGGCCGACCCGCCGCGCCCGGTGTCACGGTAACCGCCTGGTTGTTCGAATACCCGATGCCGGCATCGAGAATACCGTACAGCGTCACGCTGCTTTGCGCGCAGGCCGCGCCGGCGCCCGTGCCGAGCACGAGCGAAGCCAGAATCAGTTTCTTCTTCATCGTTGTTCTCCTGACCGGGAGGTGCAAGTCCACCCCGGTGTCTCCATTGAATGTGATTTTGAGATTTTTATATGTGATCCTAAACACTTAACTGGCGATGCAACCTAATGCCACCCGGCATCGCGCGCATCGCAAGCCGATGTGTTTGCGGGCGGACCGTGGCCTGCCTCTTACCGCTGCTACCTGCCCTTTTCCGAACCGCGATCGCATGAACCGCGGCGCGATAACCGCCTGCTACAACTCGACGTAGACGGTGCCGTCTTCGATCCTGATCGGATACGCGCGCACGTCTTCACGCGCGGGAGGACCGATCACCTTGCCGGTGCGGATCGAGAAGCACGACTGGTGCATCGGGCATTCGATCACGTCGCCGTCGATAAAACCATCCGACAGCCGCACCTCGGGCTCGTGCGTGCAGCGGTCGCTGATCGCATAGACTTCGCGGCCCAGCCGGTACAGCGCGATTGGCGTATCGCCGATCAGCAGCGGGCACGGCGTGCCCTCCGCCACGGCGTCGGCCTGGATTGCGGGGTGCCATTCGCTCATCGTGTCTGTCTCCCAGTCGGGCAGCTCAGAGGCCCATTTTTTCGCGGTAGTAGTGATAGAAGCTGCGGATCAGCGTCTCCGTCAGCATGGTTTCCTGCGGCGCGTAATCGCGCCCGCCCATCTCGACGGCCTGCACCGAATCCGGCGCGCTTTGCGCAACTGGCTGCATCAGCGCGAGCACTTCGCTGTCGTCGACCGCGACATAGCCGGCCGGCCCCATCAGATTCGCCTGCTTGATGCGGCGGTTCTGCATCGTCTCGTCGTCGTCCTCGAAGCCGTAGTGCGTCCACGACAGCTCCGTCTGCGATTCCGACTTCGGAATCACATGGCGGATCGCCAGCGAATTTCCATGCTGCTGAAAGAACACCGACGGCAATACCGAGAAATTGATCATCGAACTGTCGCCGAATTCGTCAACGGGCCGCACCATGTCCATGTCCTGCAGCGAGAAATCGCTTTTCAGCGACGCAAGCTGCTGCGTGACTTCGTTCTTCTCGCTCGCGGTAGCGGCCGAATAGGTCGACGCCATGATCGCGTGGCGGCCGCCGAGCGTCGGCACCGCCTTGAACGCGGTATCCGCACGCAGCAGGCCGAAGGTCAGGAAAAAGCTGTGCAGCAGCGTCGCGTGATACGGATCGCGACTGTTCTCGACATACAGTTTCCAGTTGCATGGCAATAGCTGGCGGTTGTAGCCGAGCAGTTTGAGACGGCCGTTGCCGGTTGCGCGATCGATCAGCGCGGCGATTTCGTCACCCAGATAGGCCTCGAGATCCGGTGCCGATTCGTCGAAGGTCGCCCACACGAGACCTTTGCGTTCCTCTACGCGCAGCTTGCGCAGGCCGTGCTCGCCCTTGGCGAAATCCCGCGGCATGCCGCCCTTGCCCATTGCGCCGCGTAAAAACGGCAGGCCGAGCAGGTTGCCCTTCAGATCGTAGCTCCAGTGGTGATAGGGACAAGTGAAGTCCTTCACGACACCATTGTTTTTCCAGCACAGCATCGATCCGCGATGCGCGCAGCGGTTCTCGACCACATTGATGGTGCCGTCTTCATCGCGCACCATCAGTACCGGGCGCGTGCCGATCCAACTGCGTTTGAACGCGCCCGGCTCGGCGATTTCACAGGCGAGACCAACGAAATTCCAGGTGGAGCCTTCGTAGAAGACTTCCATTTCGCGCTTGAACAGATCCGGATCGGAATAGATCCAGGCAGGAATGCGCGCGTCGCGCTGTTCTGGCCAGCGGCGCAACTGCGCGGTGGAAACCGTGCTCGTATTCATTCGGCGTGCCTCGTTAGACGGGATAAATCAACGACGTGCGGATGCGGTAATTGTCGAACACGCAGATCCGCTGACGGAATTTCAGCGCGCCGCCCTCGCGCACGACGCGGTCGATATAGCGGCCAACCAGCAGCAGATGCGCTTCGCGGTCCGACATGCTTTCGAAAATCGCGAAGTTCGCCTGCGACGACCAGCCCTGCGCGTCGATCGCGTTGACCTGCACGCCGTTCACCATATGGCGCAGCACGCGAGGCTCGAACACGGCCGTCTCGCGGATGCCGGCAATGCGGTCGCGGATCATGCCGATGCCCTCGCACTGCATCGTCGACAGCGGCAGTTGCGCGGTATGGTTCTCGAGCGACACCACCCGATACAGGCAATCGTCGGTGAAAAATGTCGACCAGCGATCGAGGTCGAATTCGTCGAGCGCGAATGCATAGTCGTCGTAGAAATCGCGCAGTTCGGCGCGTATCTGCGCACGGCCGGCAGCGTCGAGGTCCTGCATGCTCCCAGGTTGCTGAGTCATCGTTGCGGCTCTCCTTCAGTGGTCCTGATATCTACTGCGTCGCGCCACGCGGCGTTCAGCCGCGCAGCGAGCGGATCTGCGCGTGATACGGCTCCGGATCGATCACGACGTCGACCACGCTCGGACCGTCGGCCGCGAGCGCCGCACTCAGCGCATCGGCCAGTTGCGCCGGATCCTCGACGCGCCAGCCCCTGGCGCCGAAACCACGCGCGACCTGCGCGAAGTCGGTGTGCGAATAATCGACCCCGGCATGCGGCAGATCGCGGCGACGCTGCTTGACGCCGATCAGCGTCATGCTCGAGTCGTTGAAAACCACTACCGTCAGCTTGCAGCCTGCCTGCACGGCGGTGGCGAATTCGGCCGCGCACATCATCAGCCCGCCGTCGCCGGTGAAGGCGACCACTGGCCGGTTCGGCTCGGCGAGCGCCGCGCCGATCGCGGCCGGCAACGCGAAGGCCATTGTCGCGAGACCGCGCGAGATCAGCACGTCGCGCGGCGCGTTCGCCTGGAAGTGCGCCATCACGGGCAGCATGTGCGCGCCTGCATCGACAGTGATACGTGCGTTCGCCGGCAGCGCCGCGCAGGCGGCCTCGGTTAGCGACTGCGGCGTAATCGGGCCGCCGCCGTGCGTCAGCGCGCGCGCACGCATGCCTTCCTTCAGCGTGCCGAGCTGCGTGCTGTGCCAGTCGCTGCGTGCAAGACCGACCTCAAGTTGCGCGGCGGCAACGGCCAGATCGCCGATCACGGATGCGACCGGGTTAAAGTAGTGACGCGGGAATGAATGCAGCGCGATATCGAGCACCGGTGTCGTATAGCGCCACGGCTGCGGCGCGAATTCGACCGGGTCCGCGCCGAACAGCACGAACAGATCCGCACTGCGCAGCGTCTCGTCTTCCGCGGCACCACCGATGTACGAGCCGAGCATGAGCGGATCGGCGTCGTGCAATACGCCCTTCGCCTTGTACGTCGCCAACACCGGGCATTGCAGCTTTGCGGCGAGCCGGCGCAAGGCTTCGCTGGCACGCGCCTCGGCCGCCTGCAAACCAGCGATGATCACAGGCCGCCTCGCCGCTGCCAGCACCTTGCGCGCATGCTCGAAGACGGCGGGCCCGGGAGCGGCGGGCACTGGCCTCGCGACCTGCACGGGCACCGCATCGGCCGGCACCGTACCGCGCATGCCCGCGCCGGTGACTTCCAGATAGACCGGTCCGTACGGTGCGCTCAACGCGGTGTCGAGCAACGCGCCGACGGCCGGCAGCGCAACCGGCGTGTCGAGCCGCGCGGCGCCCTTGATCAGCGGCTCCAGCACGCGCGTCTGATCGAAACGCTGATGGCTGATAAAAGCCTGCTCGTGCTCGTAACCGTCGCCTATCAGCACGATCGGCGCGCGGTCCAGCGCTGCATACGCGACACCGTTCACGCCGTTCGCGAGACCGGGGCCGCGCGTCGTCAGCACGACGCCGAGACTGCCGGTCAGTTCGGCCGTGACTGCCGCCATCATCGCAGCCGAGTTTTCCGTGCGCGTCACGACGAATTCGATCCCTGCCTCGTTTGCCGCCTCGATCACATCGAGACTGCAATCGCCGCCCGGCACGCCGAAAATCCGCGTCACGCCGCGAGCCGCCAGTTGTTCGATCAATACCTGCGCACCGGTCCGACTAGACATTCACGTTCTCCCAAATGGAGCGTTGCCGCTCTCGTTGTCGTCCTTCACTCACCGCGCCCGGGCCGCGAGCGTCTGAGTCCGGGCGATCCGCCTGAATACGGAAAAAACTTCGTGTTAGCGCCATCCATCCAAACCCAACCCAGCGCGTAACATTTCACGATCAAACCGGCGACTGCGCGCCGTGCCCGTGCGCCCATGCGCTAGACGCCGAGCAACGCGCCAAGGCGCGCCATCTTCGACGGCAGCTCGGGCGCCGCGAAATATTCGGCGACCTCGCCGTGCTCCATCACATAGAAACGGTCCGCGAGCGGCGCGGCGAAGCGGAAATTCTGCTCGACCATCAGGATCGTGTAGCCGCGCTCCTTGAGCATGCGGATCATCCGGCCGAGCGCCTGCACGATCACCGGCGCGAGCCCCTCCGAAATCTCGTCGAGCAACAGAATCCGCGCACCGGCTCTCAGGATGCGCGCGAGCGCGAGCATTTGCTGCTCACCGCCCGACAGCCACGTACCCTGGCTCGTGCGGCGCTCGTGCAGATTCGGAAACACCTCGTAGATCTCCTGCATCGACATCCCTTCGCCATGCTTCGACAACGCGGGCGGCAACAGCAGGTTTTCCTCAACGTTCAGCGACGCGAAAATGCCACGCTCTTCCGGGCAATACCCGACGCCCATATGCGCGATACGATGCGTGGGCCGGCCGATCGCCTCGACCCCGCCGATCCGGATCGACCCCTTACGGGCACCTGTCAGGCCGAACACCGCGCGCAGCAGCGTCGTACGGCCGGAACCATTGCGACCGAGCAAGCTGACCACTTCGCCGTGTCCGACCGTCAGGTCGACGCCATGCAGCACGTGCGACTCCCCATACCAGGCATGCAGGTTGCTGACTTGCAATGCGGCCTCGCTCATGCAACCTCCCTGCGCTGCGGTTCCTGCGGCGCGCCGATATACGCTTCGACAACCAGTGGATCGGTCGACACGGTCTGGTAATCGCCCTCGGCGAGAATCGCGCCGCGCTGCAGCACCGTAATGCGGTCGCTGATACCCGCGACCATTGCCATGTTGTGTTCGACCATCAACACCGTGCGTCCCGCCGACACTTTCCTGATCAGTTCGGTCACGCGTTCGACGTCTTCGTGTCCCATGCCGGAGGTCGGCTCGTCGAGCAGCATCAGTTCCGGGTCCATCGCAAGCGTGGTCGCGATTTCGAGTGCGCGTTTGCGGCCGTACGGCAGATCCGTGACGACGCGATCCGCGAAGCTGCTGAGATCGACTTCCTCCAGCAACTGCATGGCGCGCTCATTAAGCACGTTCAGCGCCCGTTCGCTACGCCAGAACTGGTACGACGTGCCCGTCGCGCGCTGCAAGCCGACACGCACGTTCTGCAACACCGTCATATGCGGAAACACCGCCGAAATCTGGAACGAACGCACAATGCCGCGTCGCGCGACCTGCGACGGCCGTTGCGAGGTAATGTCGATTCCGTTGAACAAGATGCGGCCGGAAGTGGGCGCCAGCGTCTTCGTCAGCAGGTTGAAGCAGGTCGTCTTGCCCGCGCCGTTCGGCCCGAGCAGCGCATGGATATGCCCGCGCCGCACTTTCAGGTTCACGCGATTGACCGCGGTGAAGCCCTTGAAGTCCTTGCTCAGATCGCGCGTTTCGAGAATCAGGTCATCCATGTTGACGCGCTCCCTGCCCACCCGCCTTGCGCGACAACGCCAGCATCGAACCGACGATGCCACGCCTGAACGTCAGCACGCACACCACGAAGATCAGCCCCGTCACCATCGTCACCGAGACGCCGATCTGCCTGAACCAGTCGACATGCGTGGTCTCCGCGAGCAGATTGCCGAAGTCGCCGAGCTTGCTCTCGAGTGCGACGATGACCAACGCGCCGATCACCGGACCGAAATAGGTGCCCATACCGCCGATCAGCACCATCAGGATGACGAGGCCGGACATCGCCCAGTGCGCATCGGTGAGCGTCTGCGTGCCGACCGAGACTGCCTTCGTCGCTCCCGCGAGCCCGGCGAGCGAGGTCGACAGCACGAACGCAAGCAGCTTGTGACGCGTAACGTCATACCCGAGCGACACGGCCCTCGCTTCGTTTTCGCGGATCGCGAGCAGTACCTGGCCGAACGGTGAATGCACGACCCGCAGCATGAGCACGTAGCCGAGGGAGGTGATTGCAAGCACGACGTAATAGAACGTCATATCGTCGGTCAGATCGAGACCCGCGAGCGTGCCGCGCGGAATCCCCTGCAAGCCGTCCTCGCCGCCGGTAAACGGTGCCTGCAGGAATACGAAGTAAATCATCTGCGCGAGCGCGAGAGTAATCATCGAGAAATAGATACCGTTGCGACGTGCGGCCAGCAGGCCGAAGCCCAGCCCCATCAATGCGCCCGTCACGATGCCGGCGACGATGCCGAGCGCAAACGGCCAGTGCAGCGTCGCGAGCACATAGCCGGCGATATAACCCGCGCCACCGAAGAACGCGGCATGCCCGAACGACACCAGCCCGGCGAAGCCGATCAGAAGATTGAACGAACACGCGAACAGTGCGAAGCACAGCACGTTCATCAGAAACAGCGGATAAACGAAATGCGGAGCCAGCAGGAATACGACGACTGCGAAGCCATAAGCGACTTTTCTGTCGATCATCGCGCGAATCTCCCGTGAAGCACATAACGGTCGGATGCATGCATGTTCAACGCTCCTTGCCGAACAGGCCCGCTGGGCGCAGCACCAGTACGATCGCCATAATGACGAATACGACCGTAGCCGACGCCTGCGGATAGAACAGGCTGACCAGCGCTTCCGCCACCCCGAGCACGAGCCCCGTGACGATCGCGCCGACGATCGAACTCAACCCGCCGATCACCACCACCGCGAACACCACGACGATCAGGTTCGAACCCATCTGTGGCGACACCTGCACCGTGGGTGCGGCCAGCACGCCGGCCAGTCCGGCGAGGCCCACGCCGAAAGCGTAGGTCAGCGTGATCAGGCGCGGCACGTTGATGCCGAAAGCCTCGACGAGGCGCGGGTTCTCGGTGCCCGCCCGTAGATACGAGCCCAGACGTGTGCGCTCGATCGCATACCAGGTCGCGAAACATACGACGAGGCTTACCGCGACGACCCACGCCTGATACACCGGCAGCACCATGAAGCCGAGATCGGCGGCACCGTTCAGCGCGTCGGGCGCCGAATACGACACGCCCGAGGCGCCATAGAACGACTGCAGCAGGCCTTCGAGAAAGCTCGCGAGGCCGATCATCAGCAGCAGCCCGTACAGGTGATCCAGCTTGTAGAGCCAGCGCAGCATCGTCTTCTCGATCACGACGCCGATCAACCCGACGATCAGCGGTGCAAGAATCAGCATTGCCCAGTAGCTGAGGCCGAGATAGTCGAGCCCCATCCACGTCGCGAACGCGCCGAGCATGTACAGCGCGCCGTGCGACAGGTTGATTACATTGAGCAAACCGAAAATGATCGCGAGACCGAGCGACAACATCGCGTAAAACGAGCCGTTGACGAGACCGATCACCAGTTGGGACAGGACAGCCTGTACCGGATAGCCGAAAATTTCCATATCTGATTCCGCAAGCCCGCCGCGTCACTTCCACAACTTGCATTGCGATTCGGCTTTCGTGTTGAATGCCTGATCGCCTGGAATCGTGCGAATCGTCTTGTAGTAATCCCACGGATATTTCGACTCGGCCGGCGTCTTCACCTGGCGTAGATACATGTCGTGCACCATGCGTCCGTCGGGACGGATCGTGCCATGCTTCGTGAACAGGTCGTCGATCGGATGCGTCTTCATGTAGGCCATCACCTTGTCGCCGTCATCGCTATTGAGCGCCTTGACCGCTTTCAGATAAGTGAGTGTGGCCGAGTAGTCGGCCGCCTGCATCGCGGTCGGCATGCGATGCACGATCGCGAAGAAGCGTTTGGACCACGCACGCGATTCGTCATCCTGATCCCAGTACCAGCTGTCCGTGAGATACATGCCCTGGGTCAGATTGAGGCCGAGAGAATTTATCTCGGTGATGTGCGTAAGAATCGCGGCGAGGTGCATCGTCTTGTTGACGCCGAACTGGTTCGCCGTTTTCACCGCATTGATCAGATCGCCGCCGCTGGTGGCCAAGCCGAGAATCTGCGCTTTCGACGCCTGTGCCTGCAACACCAGCGAGGAGAAGTTAGGCGACGCACCCACCGGGTGCCTGACCGAACCCAATACCTTGCCGCCCTTCGCCTGCACGACCTTCGCCGTTTCGTCCTGCAGCGATGTACCGAACGCGTAGTCCGCGGTGATGAAGAACCAGGTCTTGCCGCCCTGATCGACGATCGCGCCCCCCGTGCCGCGCGACACCGAGATCGTGTCGTATGCGTAGGCAACCGTGTACGGCGTGCAGTCTTCGTTGGTGAGCCGCGCGGTTGCCGCGGTGACCGCCATGAACGGCTTTTTCTTCTCGGCCGACAGTTTCGCCAGCGCGAGGCCGACACTCGAGTTAGCGCCGCCGATCATCATGTCGAGGCCGTCCTGATCGAACCACTCGTGCGCCTTGTTGTTCGCGACGTCCACCTTGTTCAGATGATCCGCATACAGCAGCTCGATCTTCTTGCCGTTGACCGTGCCGCCGAAATCGGCGACTGCCATCCTGATCGCCTCCACGCCGCCCTGCCCGTCGTTGTCGGCGTAGGTTCCCGAAATATCGGTGAGAAAGCCTATTTTCACGGCGTCGCCTGAAATCTGCGCCGATGCCTGGATTGACCAGCCGGCGGAAAGTACCGTGATGGCCGCACAGCAGAATGCCCCGAATCTCATGCGTCGTGTCTCCCTGGTATTGGACCCTTTCGACTTCACCGTATCGATTTCGCGTGGCGCTATGATAGCGCTAACCTAAATGCATGGAATGAGTAGATACCCGACATTCGCGAAAACGGATTGCATGCAATCCTTGCGCTCCTGTCCCGTCCTTTTCATTTGCGTGAATCCATGAACCAACAGTTCGACATTCTGATAATCGGTGGCGGTCAGGCAGGACGATGCGCCGCGCAAGCCGCACGCGCGGTACGGCCGGACGCGCGCATCGCGATTCTCGGCGATGAGATGCATTTGCCCTACGATCGCCCGCCGCTCTCGAAAGACGTCTTGCATGATCTGGCCAATAGCGCCGCGTGCGAAAAGCTCAGCGCCGCACAGTTCGCCGACGAACGTATCGAGGTGCGACCAGGCGAGCGCGCGACAGCGGTCGACAAAACGGCCCGCGTGGTCGATACCGCCGCGGGTCATCGCTATCGCTACGGGCAACTGATTCTCGCCACCGGCTCGCGCGTGCGACGTCTGCCGCTGCCGCGCGAACTGGACGACGATGTTTTCTATCTGCGCACGCGCGACGACGCGCATCGTTTGCAGCCGCGCCTGCGGGCCGGCGCGAATGTGGCCGTGATCGGCGGCGGCTTCATCGGCCTCGAGGTGGCCGCGGCAGCGCGGCACCACGGCTGCACCGTCACCGTGATCGATCTGGCTGACCGGCTACTCGCACGTGTGTTTCCCGACGCCGCGAGCCGTCGCGTACTGGCCATGCATCGAGCGGCGGGCGTCGATGTGCGGCTCGGTGCACGGATCGCACGTATCGAACAGGGACCGCAAGGCGGCGTGCGCATCGCGCTGCAAGACGCCGCGCATCCGGTTCATGCGGACCTGATCGTGATCGGCATCGGCGTCATACCGAACACCGAGCTGGCGCAGCAGGCGGGCCTCGCTGTCGACGACGGCATTCTCGTCGACGCATACGGACGTACCGACGACCCGTACATCTTCGCGGCGGGAGAGGTAACGCGCCATCCGGTCGAGGGCCGCAGCGGCCTGCACCGCATCGAGTCGTGGCAAGTCGCCGAACTGCAGGCGCGGGCGGCCGGCGCAACGGCGGCGGGTGAGCCGCGACGCTACGACGACGTACCGTGGTTCTGGTCCGATCAACTGGGCGTGAACATCCAGATGCTCGGCCACATTCCGGATGCGCCGGTGTGGGTCATGCGCGGTACGGCGGACGGTGCGCACAGCCTGTTCGCCTTCGATGCGGACGGCCGCGTAACGGGCGCCATCGCCTTCGATGCCGGCCGCGATATTTCCGCATTGCGCCGCGTGCTGGCGAAAAACGGACGACTCGACCCGATAGCGCTCGCCGACCCCAAAGTTAGCTGGCGCGAACTGATGGGCTGAAGCCGGCTTTCCGGGCAGGAGACGGACCCGGCATTCGCCGCGGAATGTCTGCCGCCATGACTTCGGTGCCACGTCGTACGAAACGCGAAACCACTTCGCGGCTCAATGCCGTGCCGCTGCCCGTCACGACCTCGCGCGGGCCGATAAAGTCAGGATAGTTCATATCATCCGAGGTTATCGGTCATACCGCCTCACTGCTTGCCGCCTCGAATGGATAGCGCTACCATCGTAAGTCCTGGCAGCGCGGCCGGCCGTGCAATCGGTGTGCCGCGATCCCTTCAACCACGAGGAGACGTCACGATGGCCGTTGCCGGCAAGGCAGTGCTCGCGATCTGGAATACGATCGCGCCCGAACTTCACGAAAGTGAATACGACGCGTGGATCACGCGCGAACACTTGCGCGAGCGAGTCGATATTCCCGGCTTCGTGCGGGCACGGCGCTATACGTCGTTAGATACCGGGCACCCGGCCTATTTCGCCTGCTATGAGCTGGCCAATGACCAGGTGCTGACCGAAGCCCCCTATCAGGCGCGCGTCGCGTCACCAACGCCATGGACGCAGCAAATGAAGCCGCATCTGCGCACCTCGGCGCGCGGCACTTTCGGCGTGCTGGCTACGACGGGAGACGGCATCGGCGGCGCACTGGCAACACTGCGTCTGCGCATACCGAGGGAAATTGATGCGCGACAGGGCGTGTCGCTATGCGACACAATCATGCGCGAACCGCGCATGATGGGTGTGCATTGCGCGGTCGAACGTCATGCGGAGCCGGATCACGACGATACCGTCGGACATCTGCTGATGCTCGAAAGCGCGCGAGCAACCGCACTCGAAGCTTGTGTGGCGGCTGCGTGCCGCGCAATTGAAAGCGTGGCGAGCCGCGTGCGCGAACCACAGGTGGATCTGTTCGCGCTGAGTTGCGTGATCGGGTAGCGAAGCACGGCAAGCGCAGCATGCCCGAGCTTGCCATGACGGCCCGTTCGCAGCGCCACGGCTCAGATCGCGAGCCAGCCTCCCTCCACCGGTAGCATCGCGCCTGTCATCTGCGCCGCCGCATCGCCGCACAGGAACACGACGAGATCGGCGACATGCGCCGCTTCGACGAAGCGGCCGGTCGGCTGCTTGCCGGTCAGAAAACGCTCGACCGCCGTCTCGCGGTCGAGTCCCGTGTCTTCCATCAATGCCTGAATCCGGTTTTCGCTAGTCGGCGTATGCACCGCACCCGGGCAGATCGCGTTGCAGGTAATCCCCTGCCCCATCGTTTCGGCGGCGACCGCGCGCGTAAGGCCAAGCAGCGCGGACTTGGTCGTCACGTAATCGACGCGGTTGACCGTGCCGCGCATACCGTACACCGACGTCATATTAAAGATGCGGCCCCAGCCGCGTTCGCGCATCCCCGGCAAGGCGAGGCGAATCGAGTGAAAGGCCGCACTGAGGTTGACCGCCAGCGCCTGCTCCCACCTGTCGACCGGAAACGCATCGATCGGCGCGAAATGGCGTACTACCGCGTTATTGACCAGCACGTCGATCGAGCCGAGCCGCTCGATCACTTCGAACATCATCCGCTCGACGGCGCACGCATCGCCGAGATCCACCTGCAGGTAATCGGCGCGGCGGCCATGCTTTGCCTCGAAGGCCGCGCGTGCCTCCTCGACGTGCGCGGGCGGCTCGACGCCATGCAGCACGACCTGACAGCCGGCTGTCGCTAGTGCATCGGCCATCGCAAAGCCCAAACCATGAGACGATCCCGTTACGAGTGCAGTTTTCCCCTTCATTCTGCGATTTTCCTTGTCGACTGGCGCGCCCGTCGCCGGGCTTCGGCGAAGTATAGACTACCCGCCGCGTTAAATGGTAGCGCTAACTTATATGAAAAGACAAAGTGCTGCAACATAGGGAGTTGCCCGGAGCATTGCTAGGCAGCAGGCCGGAAAAAAACGCAAAATGGAATACGCGCGGCGCCACGCGAAACTCATGCGTGGAACGCCGTGGCTGGAACCATCGAAAAAGTAAGCGGCATATCGCACGCTGATGCTGACAAACCGGCGGCGGAACGGGGCCGCTTCGGACACATGACGGGCAGAGTGCCCGCCGGGTCAGGTGCTTTCGCGCTGAATGATCTCGAAGCCGAGATCGAGCCGCGTCGGCACGGCTGGCTCGTTGCTGCGCAAGCGTTGCAGCAACGCTTCGGCACTGCGGCGGCCGATTTCGAGCCGTGGCAGATTCAGGCAGGTGAGACGCGGCACCGTATGGCGCAGGATGTCGAGGTCGTCGAAGCCGGCAATCGCGATGCGCTCCGGCACTTTCCAGTTGCGCCGCTGCGCTTCGAATAGCGCACCGATAGCCAGCACATCGCCGGCAAAGAAGATCGCGTCGACGT
The DNA here is from genome assembly GCF_011752945.1 of Paraburkholderia sp. Cy-641. Classification (NCBI taxonomy): domain Bacteria; kingdom Pseudomonadati; phylum Pseudomonadota; class Betaproteobacteria; order Burkholderiales; family Burkholderiaceae; genus Paraburkholderia; species Paraburkholderia sp. Cy-641. Next base: position 13,675 of record NZ_VWWM01000015.1, on the reverse strand, counting down.
CCTGCACGCGCTGCATCATGTCCACGAGCGCGTGCGCGCCCGAGGTCAGGCCGCCCTCCACTTCACGCACCAGCGCCGGATTGCGCTCACGGCCGAGCGCGGCGAGCGCCGCGTGATAGCCCTTCAGACGCTCGCGAGCGCGCATGTTGTTACGGGTAGTCAGGCAGACGAAACCGATCGACCGGTAGCCGCGGCCGGCCAGATACAGCGTCATCTCCCTGGCGGCGGCGTAGTTCGAGTAGCTGATCGCCATGTCGAGCGGCGTGCGCGCGAGGTCGCCCGTCTCGACGATCGGGATGCCGGCCGCGCGGATCACCTGCGCGGCGCGCGGCGTATGGACCGTATTGTGCAGTACCAGTCCGCACACGCGCTGTGCAATAAACGCATCGATCAGCGCCTCTTCCTCTTCGAGCGAATAGCCGCTGTCGGCCAACAGCAACTGCATGCCGGCGGCACGCAGTACGTCCGCGCAGCCCTTGATGCTGTGCGAATACAGCGAATTCTGAATACTCGGCACGATCTGGCCGACCACATTCGAGCGTGCCGACGCGAGATTCGATGCGATGTGATTCGGCACGTAGCCAATGCGGCGCACCGTATCGAGCACGAGCTTACGGGTTTCCTCGGAGAGCCGCTCGGGTTCGTTGAGCGCCCGCGATACAGTCATCAGTGACACGTTCGCCGCGTTCGCCACGTCGATCATGCGCACCGCCTGTCCGCCCGTGCGTGTCTTGCCCGTACCGACAGCTGGTTTCAGCGCGGCTTTCGTTCCGCTTTTCAACCCGGTCTTTCCGTCGTCGACGGCCGCCACACGCTTTTTCACTCGTCCATCCGACTCTTCAGTTCGATGATGGATTGTAGCGCATGCGGCACGGCGCTCCACGCCGCCTTGAACGCCCCCCGCCCTTGGGCCAGACGAGGCTCGCCCATGACAACGGACAACAGCGGCACGCCATTCGCGCCTGCAGCAACCCGCGCGACGACTCAACACAACGAGCCGCGAGAGAGTTATGATAGCGCTCTCATACATTGAGGATAGGAGACACTCGTCATGACAACCGCACTCGAAAATTACAAGATTTACGCGATCAAGTACGCGCATCACGACCGCCCCGCGCGAGACAACTTTCTCGGCGGCGATCCGCATGACGTGAACATGCCGCTCGACTATTTCGTGTGGGCCGTCGTCGGCGAGAGTCGCAGCTTTCTGGTCGATACGGGCTTCGATGCCGAAGTGGGCGCGAAGCGCCGCCGTATCATCACGCGTCCGGTCGAAGAGGGCCTCGCCGCGATCGGCATTCACTCCAGCGCGGTGGAGGACGTGATCGTCACGCACATGCACTACGACCACGCCGGCAACCGCTCGCTGTTTCCGAAAGCGCGCTATCACGTGCAGGATCGCGAGATGGCTTATTGCACCGGCCGCTGCATGTGCCATGGCGCGCTGAATCATCCGTTCGATCCCGAAGACGTGAAGTCGATGGTGGGCCGCATTTTCGACGGTCGCGTGGTGTTTCATGACGGGACGTCGCACATTACGCCGGGACTCAGCGTACATCGTGTCGGCGGCCATACGGACGGCCTGCAGGTCGTACGGGTGCATACCGAGCGCGGCTGGGTCGTGCTCGCGTCGGATGCGTCGCACCTGTACGCGAACATGGAGCAGAACCGTCCGTTTCCGGCCGTCTACAACGTCGGCGACATGATCGAAGGCTACCGCCTCGTGCATGAACTGGCCGGCTCCGCACAACATGTGATACCCGGCCACGATCCCGCCGTGCTGACGCGCTATCCGGCGCACAGCAAGGAAACCGAGGACTGGATCGTGCGGCTCGACGCTGCGCCGCGCTAATGGATTGCATGGGGGATCGTAGATGAATCTGACCGTTACAGCAGCGCGCGAACTCGCACATGCATCGCTGATGCAACTCGGCTATAGCGACGCCGAAACGCGGATCATCGTGGCGCACCTGATGGATTGCGAATTGCGCGGACTCGGCTTCAGTGGACTCGCGCGTATTCTGAGCATTGCGGAACGTCTCGCGGACACGCCACGTCCGACGCACCCGATTGCCGTCGTCAAGGAGTCCGCGGTATCGGCGCGGCTCGACGGCGGCGATCAGCTCGGCTATCTGGTCGCAGAACGCGCCACGCGGCTGGCGATCGACAAAGCGTCGAGCGCAGGCATCGCGATCGTCGGCGCGAGCAACACCTGGTACACGGGCATGCTGTCCTACTACGCGGAAATGGCCGTTGCGCAGGATCTCATCGTCATGCTCGCGTCGAACGCCTCACCGTGGGTTGCCCCGCATGGCGGTACCGAGGGCCGCTTCGGCACCAATCCGATCTGCTTCGGCTTTCCGTCGAACCGCCAGCCGGTGATCTGGGATATCGGCACCTCATCGATCATCCATGCACAGGTGAAACTCGCGCAACGCATTGGTGAAGCATTGCCGGCCGGTGTCGCATTCGATGCGGCCGGCCGCGAAACGCGCGATCCTACCGCCGCGCTCGGCGGCGCGCTGGCGCCATGGGGCGGCCACAAAGGCAGCGGCCTCGCGATCATCGTGCATCTGCTCGGCATGCTGGCCGGCTCGCCCATCATGCCGGGCGAGTTGCGCGACTTCGGTTTTCTGGCGATCGCCGTGCGGCCCGATCTGCTCACCTCGCTCGATGACTACAAGGCCGCCGTCGACGGCTATACGGATGCAATCCACTCCACCCGCCCGGTCGAAAACGGTGCGCCCGTACGTATGCCGTTCGAGCGATCGATGGCAGAGCGTGCGGCGCGCGTCGAGACCGACCGGCTCGAAATCCCCGATGAAGTGGTGCAGGCACTTCGCGCGATGTGTGGGCAGTAGATTTGCCGCCGGGTGAAATCGCCCGGCAATACAGGCTTCGCCCTACGGTCGAAGACTCATGAAAAACCGGACACCACAGCTCCAACGTGCCCGGGAAACTCAAGTGTTGCACGACGGCCCCACGACTACGGCTTCTCCTAAACCTCACCTCGCACCCACGCAGACGATTTCGCCCTGGCCACATAGGGATACAGCGCAAGAAAGCTCAAAGCGGAGCAAACCAGCGCGAACACCATGAACGCGAAGCCGCCCGCGAACGAATGCGTAATGCGCACGACAAAACCGACCATCAGCGGCGCGACGAAACCGCCCGCCTGACCGAAGGTATTCGCGATACCAACGAACGTGCCGCGGCCTTTCTGCGGACCGACATCGAGCAGCACGGCCGCCGTGGGCGGAAAATTGCCGTAGATGAAGAACGCCGCGACGCATAGATACGCAAGGCAGCCCGACAGGCTTTGCGCGTTGAACGTCATATACAGCGCGACGGCTGCCGCGAGATAGCCCGCCGCAATCAGTTGCGGACGATAGCGATGCAGCACCGTGCTGCTCAGCCACGCAGACAGGATCAGCCCGACGAGCCCCGCGAGATACGGAATCGACGCGCCGTAGCCGAGCGCGTGCAGATCCAGATGACGCTCGAGCGCCAGATAGCCGGGCATCCAGCCGAGAAACCCCCAATAGCCCATGTTGAACGTCATGTAGCCGAGCATCACGAGCCACGTGCCCGGACGGCGGAACAGCCCGGACCAGCCGGATGACAGGTCTTTAGCGATAGGTTCGGCATCGCGCACGATCTCGCCACGCGACGGTACACCGAAATACAGCACCACCGAGATCAGCAAACCTGGAATCGTGAACCAGAAGAACATCTGCCGCCATCCCGCTTCGAGCAGCAGCCATGCGGAAAGCGGCGCGACCGCCGCCGGTCCGATCGCGAGCGCGCTTTGCCACACGCCGTTGCCCGCGGCGCGTTCGCGCGATGCAAAGTTGTCGCCGACCAGCTTGTACAGCGACGCGTTCGCCGAACCTTCCGCGAGACCGAAACACAGCCGTACCGCGATCAGCGCGGTCAGCGTCTGCACGAACCCGGTGAGCCCTGTAAACAGCGACCATGCGATCGGCGCACACACCAGCAATCTTTTCGCGCCATAGCGGTCCGCCAGCATGCCGCCGGGAATCTGCATCAGCGCGTAACCGAGCGTGAACGCGGCGAGCACCATGCCGAACGCGCCCGCATCGATCGATAGCGACCGCATCATCGTCGGCGCAGCGACCGAGATATTGATGCGATCGAGGTAGTTGACGAACTGCATAGCCCACAACAGCAAGACCAGCCGGTATCGGGATGCCATCGCTACTCTCCGGTCGCGCCCGGCCGCGCGCAGATCGGTGCGCCGGGCCACGACGTTACTTGCCTTCGAATGCCCGCCGCTCCATGCCGACATCGCGGCTGCGCCGTCGGCCAATCAGCCGGCGCAGCCAGAAGCCCAACTGCACGACGATCAGTAACGCGCACAACGATACGAACGCGCAGCTGATCGGCCGCTCGACGAAGATCGCCGGATCGCCTTGCGACAGCACCATCGCGCGACGGAAATTCTCTTCGACCATCGGACCGAGCACGTAACCGAGCAGGATCGGCGCGACCGGAAACTCAAGCAGCACGAACACCGCGCCCACCAGTCCGAAGACCAGCACTTCGAGCACTTCGAACAGGCTGTTGTTGGTCGAGTACACACCAACCGCGATGAAGAACAGCGCCGCAGGAAACAGCAGCCGGTACGGCACGCGCAGCATGCGTACCCACAGGCCGATCAGCGGCACGTTCAGCACGATCAGCAGGACGTTGCCGATCCAGAAACTCGCGATCAAGCCCCAGAACAGATCGGCATGCTGCACGATCAGTTGCGGGCCGGGCTGGATGCCCTGGATCAGCAGCGCGCCGAGGATGAGCGCCATCACCGCATCGCCGGGAATGCCGAGCGACATCGTCGGAATGAAGTCGACCTGGGTCTTCGAATGCGACGCCGCCTCGGGACTCGCAACGCCTTCGATCGCCCCCTGCCCGAAGCGTCCTGGCTGACGCGCGATACGCTTTTCAAGCGCGTACGCGATGAACGTCGTGATCGTCGGCCCCGTACCGGGCATCGCGCCAAACAGCGTACCGATCAGCGTACCGCGCGCGATAGGCCCCGCCGCCTGCCTCAACTCCGCACCGCTCGGTCGCATGTCGCGCAGGCTCACCTTCGTGCCGCTGCCGACCGCGTCCATGCAGTTGACGTTGCGCAGAAATTCGGTAACGCCGAACAGGCCCAGCGCGAGCGCGACCAGTTGCACGCCGTCGGCCAGATCGATGAAACCAAACGTGAAGCGCATCGTGCCGGTATTGACGTCGGTACCGACCATGCCGACGAGCAGGCCGACCAGCACCATCGCGATGCCCTTGAGCGGCGCACCGCGCGACATCGTGCCGCCGACGATCAGCCCGAGCAGCATGATCGAAAACAGTTCCGCAGGACCGAACTTGAAGGCGATACGCACCAGCGCCGGCGAAGCAAATACCATCACGACGATACCGAACGACGCCGCGACAAACGACGCGATCATCGTGATGCCGAGCGCCGCGCCACCGCGCCCTTGCCGCGTCATCGGATAGCCGTCCAGACAGGTGACCGCGTGCGGCGGATGACACGGCAGATTAAGCAGGATCGCGCCGATCGCGCCGCCGTACTGCGAGCCGTAGAAAATGCCCGCGAGCATCAGCACGGCCGGCACCGCGTGCATTGCATACGTCAGCGGCAACAGGATCGACATCGCCGAGAGCGCTCCCATGCCGGGCAGTACGCCGATCAGATTGCCTACCAGTACGCCGAAAAACACCCACATCAGGTTGTGCGGTTCGAGCGCGATGGCGAAGCCGTGCCACAGATCGAAGAGGGATTGAGCGAGCATCGGCTTAACCCCAGGTAAACAGCGGGAACTGCATGCGCAATGCCCACCAGAACACGACCGTCGCGACGACGCACAGCGCGAGCGCGAGCAGCAACGCATCGCGCAGGCGGTTGTCGGGGTCTCCCAGCGCCGCGATCAGACCGACGGCGAACGACGCCAGCAGCAGGCCGCCGTATCTGCCGAGCACGACGAACGCGATGATGCTCGCGATGATGCAAAGCCAGCCGCGCATGCGCAGACCCAGCGATACGTCGGATTTGCGCGGCATCTCGGTCGAGACCTGACTTTCGACGGCGGTATCGGTGTGCTTGCGGCTCATCGCGATACCGATACCCACCAGCACGAGCAGTCCGCCGAGGGCGACCGGAAAGAAGCCGGCGCCCATCCGCGAGAACGAACCGACGCCGTAGCTTCTGCCCGTATAGGCCGCCGACAACCCGATGATCATCATCAGCGTGCCGGCGTAGTAATCCTGATTGCGACGGTTAAAGAGCCGCCCAATCCGGCTAGTACTTTGCATCTTATGTCTCCTACGTCTTTCGACTTCGCGTGGACTCTGCGGTCCATCACGTCATAGCGCGATTCATGCATCGCACGCGTGACTACAGCGCATCGACCAGTGCGGGTACGGCTTCGAACAGATCCTCGTTGAGCCAATAATCGGCAACCGCGCAGATCGGCGCTTCGGGATCGCGGTTGATCGCGAAGATGTATTTGCTGTCGCGCATGCCCGCGAGGTGCTGGATCGCGCCGGAAATGCCGACCGCAACGTAGACCTCCGGCGCGACGACTTTACCCGTTTGCCCGACCTGATAGTCGTTCGGCACAAAACCGAGATCGACCGCCGCGCGCGACGCGCCGATCGCCGCACCGAGCTTGTCGGCGAGCGGCGTGAGCACCTCGAAGTTCTTCGCGCTGCCCATCCCGCGCCCACCCGACACGACCACGCGCGCACTCGACAGATCGGGACGATCCGAGTGCGCGATGTCGATCGACACCACGCGCGACAGTTGCAGATCCGCGGTGGCGCCGCACGCTTCGACGGGTGCGTCACCATCCAGCGGTGCGGCCGCGAACGCGGTGACGCGCACCGTCATCAGCTTGATGCGGTCGCTCGAGCGAACCGTCGCGATCACGTTGCCGGCGTACGTCGGCCGCTTGAACGTGTCGGCGGAAAGTACCTGCATCACATCGGAAACTGGCTGTACGTCGGCGAGCGCGGCGAGGCGCGGCACCAGATTCTTTCCATAGCCGCTCGCGGCGGCCAGCACGTGCGTATAGCCGTCGATCATCGCGGCGAGCGCATGCCCGACGTTCTCCGCCGCGCTGCCGCGATAGCAGGTCGCCTCGAGTGTCTTCACAACGCGCACGCCCGCGATACGCCGCGCGCTTTCGGCCAGCGCACCGACCGTCTCGCCCGCGACGATGACGTCGACCTCATTGCTCAGTTCGCGCGCGCAGGTCACCACGTTGCGTACGCTCTCGCTCATTTTTTCGCCGTCGTGATCGGCGATCACCAGTACTGCCATGTCAATCGGCTCCCAGAACGGAGTGGAGTTTGCTAGCCATCTCGGCTGCGCTGGCGACACGCACGCCCGGCGCGCGCATCGCGGGTTCCTCGACGCCAAGCTGCGTCAGGCGCGGCGTAAGATCGATGCCGAGCTCATCGGCTTTCTTCACCGCGAGCGGCAGGCGCTTGGCTTTCATCACGCTGGGCAAGGTCGCATAGCGCGGCTCGTTCAGCCGCAGATCGGTAGTCACGACGGCAGGCAGTGGCAATTCGAGCGTCTCGCTGCCGCTGTCGATCTCGCGCGTCAGCAGGAGATGCCCGTCGCGCAATTCCAGCTTCGAAATGAACGTCGCCTGCGGCCAGCCAAGCAACGCGGCAAGCATCTGGCCAGTCTGATTGCAATCGTCGTCGATCGCCTGTTTGCCTACGATAACCAGATCGGCCGCTTCAGCCTTGACGACTTCGCGCACCAGCTTGGCGACAGCGAGCGGCTCCAGCCCTGCCGCACTCTCGACAAGAATGCCTCGATCCGCGCCCATTGCCATCGCGGTGCGCAGTGTCTCCTGACACTGCGACGGCCCGACCGACACCGCCACGACCTCGCTCGCGACGCCCTGCTCCTTCAGTCGCACCGCCTCCTCGACGGCGATTTCGTCGAACGGATTCATCGTCATCTTCAGGTTGGCCAGATCGACCCCCGAACCGTCGCCGCGGATACGCACCTTGACGTTCGGATCGACGACGCGCTTCACGGTTACCAGAACCTTCATGCGTTATACCCTCTTGCGATTACATTACTTGACCGACGCACGCGCCATCTCCACGAGCTTTTTGAACTTGTCCATCTCGCCGGCGAGAAAGCTCTGGAATTCCTGCCGCGTGCTGCCGACCGGCTCGGCACCGTCCAGGCTCAACGTGTCACGCACGACCTTCGCATGCACGGCTTTAGCGGCCGCGTCCTGCAGCTTGTCGAGCACGGCAGGCGGCGCATTCTTCGGCGCGAGCAGTGCGTACCAGCTACCTGAGCGATATCCGGGCACGCCGGATTCAGCGACCGTCGGCAGTTGCGGATTCGACGCCGAACGCTTGTCGCTCGACACGGCGATCGCGCGCAACTGGCCTTGCTTGACGAGCGGCGTCGCCGACAACACGCTCGCAAACATGAAGTCGACCTGCCCGGCAATCACGTCGACGAGAGCCGGCCCCGCGCCGCGATACGGAACGTGGGTCATCGGGATCTTCGACAGGTTCATGAGCTGCACGCCCGCGAGATGCCCCGAGCTGTCCGGGCCGCCCGACGCGAACGTGAGGCTGCCCTGCTTTTGCTTCGCGAGCGCCAGCAGATCGCCGACGTTCTTCACCGGCAGTTTCGGATTCACGACGAGCAGGAACGGCACCTGTGCAAGCAGACTCACCGGCACGAGATCCTTCATCGGATCGAACGGCAGTTTCATCAGGTTCGGATCGATCGCGTAGCTGCTCGATACCAGCAACACGGTGTAGCCGTCCGGCGCGCTGTTCGACACCACGCTCGCGGCGATCGAGCCCGCGGCGCCGGTACGGTTTTCGACCACGACCGACTGACCGAGCGTTTGCGTCATTTCTTTCGCCACCAGACGCGCGACCACGTCAGTGCCGCCGCCCGGCGCCTGACCGACAAGCATGCGGATGGGCTTGTCGGGATACGCGTCGGCGGCATGTGCCGTCGATATCGCGCCAAGCAGCGCCAGCAAAGACAATCCTGCTCTCACGCAGTGATTGAACCGGTTACGCACCTCGCCTCCTTTTACTTAGTCAACCAAAATAATTTGAGAACATCGCGGCGCAGTGACACGCCTCGCCGCGTCAAACGATCTGCTGCTCGCGCATGTAGCGCTCGTATGCGTATTCGGGCAAACCGCCTGCGCCGAAAATCGCTTCGATCAGTGGCGGGAAGCGGCGCATCGCAATCTCGTTGCCGTTGTCGACGTTAATCACCTTACCGCCTGGATAATCGATGCGCAGTGTCTGACCGTCGTCGACCAGACTCGTGATACCGGGCGCGAGAAAGATCGGAATCGCGCGCGCGATGCTGTTGCGCAGAAAGAGCCGCGACACCGATTCGACGACGATCGCCGCGATGCCGACTTCGCGCAGCACGAGGCCCGGCCGGCTCGAACCGCAACCGAAGTTGTGCCCCGCGACCAGAATGTCGCCGGGCTTGACCTCTTTCGCGAACTCCGGACGATACGCTTCCATCGTGTGAAGCTTCATCTCGTCCATCGTCGGATAGTGGTAGTACGGATTGATAGCGTCCGTTTCAATCGAATCGCCGAATTTCCATACGCGGCCCTGGATCGGGCGGTTCATATCAAAGCGCATTGACGAGCTCCTTCGGATTGACGATTTCGCCAGCCAGCGCCGCCGCCGCGACGGAAAGCGGACCCGCCAGATAAATCTCGGCGTCGAGGCTGCCCTTGCGTCCCTTGAAGTTGCGCGTCGTCGACGTGATGCACACTTCCTTGTTCGACAGAAAACCCACTTTCGGCTGGCAAATGCCGCAGCCAGGCGTGATGACCTGCGCGCCCGCTTCCAGCAGCGTTTCGATCAGGCCTGCCTTCATGCACTCGAGATAAACTTTCTGCGACGCTGGCGAAATCAGGAAGCGCACGCCTTTTGCGACCTTACGGCCCTTTAGCACGCGCGCGGCGATCTCGATGTCCTCGAACCGGCCATTCGCGCACGAACCGATCTGCGCCTGATGGATGCGCTGGCCGCGCACCTCGTCGATCGGACTGACATTGCCGAACTGATGCGGCTTCGCGACCACGAACGGCATCGAATCGACATCGACGGTGATCTCGCGCACATACTTCGCGTCAGCGTCCGCAACGATCGGCTCGTATCCGCGATCGGTGCGCTTCTGTACATAGTCGCGCGTACGCTCGTCGTAGGGAAACATTGCAAGCTTCGCGCCCACTTCGACGCCATGTGCCGACAGGCACATGCGGCTGTCGATCGACATCTGCGGCACCAGCGAACCGGTGTATTCGATCGACTTGCCGCTTGCGAAATCGTCACCGTACTGGCCGGCGAGATACAGGATGATATCTTTCGCGATCGGATAGTTCGGCTGCGTGCCGTTCAGCGTGATGCGGATCGACTCCGGCACCTGGAACCACAATTCGCCAAACAACAGCACGTAGAACATGTCGGCACGCGTGATGCCCGTGCCGCCGACGTTGAGCGCGCCGTACGAGATCGTGTGCGAATCGTTGCCGACGACGAGTTCGCCCGGACGCATCAGGCCGTAGTCGGCCATCATCTGATGCGCGATACCGGGCTCGGAATCGTGAAAGCAGCGAATGCCGAGACGCTCGACTTCGCTGCGCACCAGCGCGTTCTCGTCGGCCTGCTTCTGGGAGAGAGTCGGCTGATGATGATCGAGCAGCACGAAGATGCGCTCCGGATCCCACACACGCGGCAAGCCATTCTTGAAGCCGGCTTGCTGCGCCATGTCATGCATCGGCTCGGACGCGTGATAGTGCATCATCGCGCCATCGATGCGCGCTTCGATCACGTCGCCCGCATAGGCGGGCTGTCCGTGAATATTGTTCTTGCTGAAAAGCTTCTCAGCGATCGTCTGACCCATCTGGGCCTCCTTGTCCCTATTCCTGGCTATCGAAAAGAGCGCGCAATCTGACCTTCTTCGCGGCTGCGATATGTTCGCGCGCAAGCTTTTCGGCCGTCACGCTGTCACGCGCGAGAATCGCTTCGAGCAGTTCGCGATGCTGCAGGTACGCGGTTTCCGCACGCTCGGGCTTATACATCAGGCTGCGGCCAAGCAGCCACATCGAATCGTTCACCGCGTTCAGGCTCTTCTCGAGATAGCGGTTGTGCGCACCGTGATAGATCGCTTCGTGGAAGCGCCGGTTGTGGCGCGCCAGCGCTTCGTAGTCGCCTTGCAACGACTTCTCCTTGCGCACCAGCTCTTCGAGCTCCATCAGCTCGAGTTCCGTCGCATGCGTCGCGCACAGTCCCGCCGCGGTGCCTTCGAGCAGTTCGCGCATCAAATACAACTCGAGAATCGAGCCGCGGCTAAGCGATGCGATCCGCAAGCCGACGCGCGGCTCGATGACCACCATGCCGTCGCTTTCGAGCCGCCGCAACGCATCCCGCACCGGCGTGCGGCTGACCTCGAGCTGCTCCGCGATCTCGACTTCCATGACGCGGTCGCCCGGCTTCAGTTCACCGCTTTCAATGCGCTTGCGCAGCATCTGGTACACGTAGTCGCTACGCGAGCCGTGCTGTTTTTCGTCCCGTACTTCCAGCTCGGCGGCCTCGACGGTTGCCTTCTTGCGTGAGCGCGTGGATGTGGTTGCCATGTCAGCGTATTTCCTTAAATGACGTTTCGATCAGTGTATGCAGCGGCGTTGTTCGTCGACGCAGCGCGAACCGGACCGTATCCGTCGATAGCGCTGCTACGCAGTGGCGGCTGCCTGCACGCTAGCCGCATGCGTGGCGGCTTCGCGGCCCGCGATGCGTCCGAACACCGAACCGGCCATCAGACCGGTGCTGCCCGGATAGTTGAAATAGTACAGGCCGCCGACCAGTTCGCCTGCCGCGTAGAGACCCGCGATCGGCTGGTCTTCGATGTCCTGCACGTTTGCCGACGTGTCGATCTTCAGGCCGCCAAACGTGAACGTAATGCCGCAGCCCACCGAATACGCTTCAAACGGACCGTCTTCGATCGTGTTGGCCCAGTTGGTCTTGTTGACGTCGAGCCCTTCGGTGCAGCGTCCGTCGCGCACGTTCGGATCGAACGGCACGTCCTTGCGGATCGACGCGTTGTACTGCTGGATCGTTTCGAGCAGTTGGCGGCCGTTGACGTCCTGCAGACGATCGGCGAGTTCTTCGAGCGTGTTGGCAAGCACCTTGGTCGCGCCGCGCAGCTTGTATTCGTCGCGCAGCAGCGGCTTCACTTTCTGGTCGAAGATCTGCCATGCGAAACTGCCCGGCTGCTGCAGCACAACGCGACCGTATTTTGCGTACGTGTAGTTGCGGAAATCGGCGCCTTCGTCGACGAAACGCTTGCCGTCGGCATTGACCATGATACCCATCGGATAGCTGTGCCGATAACCCGCATGCGGATGATCGACATCGCCGAAGTCCGTCGCATAGCGCTCCCACGCGACCGAGTGACAACCGGACCACTGCCCGTACGATTGGGCACCGATGTCGAGCGCCATCTGGATGCCGTCTCCGGTGTTGTAGCGGGTGCCGCGCACTTTCGCCATATCCCAGCCGGGGCCGAGATAGCGTGTGCGCATCTCCCGATTCGCCTCGAAGCCGCCGCACGCGAGCACCACCGCTTTCGCGTCGATGACGCTCTCGCGGCCATTCGCCACGACGCGCACACCGCACACACCGCGCTCGTCGACGACGAGTCCCTTGGCCTGCACGCCGTAACGCACATCGATGCCCTGCGCTTCGGCCGCCTTGTACAGCTGATCGACGAGGCCGCGTCCGCCGCCGTTCGCGTAGATCACCACGCCGCCAAAGAACTTGAATCGACCGTTGACGTTGTACGCCTGGCGGCCATAGTTCGGGACGAACTTGACGCCGCGCCCGCGCATCCAGTGAACCGTGTCGGTGCTGCTGTCGACGATGACTTCGGCGAGATCAGGATCGATGTAGTACTGCGTGATGCGGCCGAGATCGTCGAGGTAATCCTCGCGCGTGTACTGGCCGAAATCCGTGCGGCCGATCTCATCTTCCGTCAGGTCAGGGACAATCGCCTTGATGTCGTCGGCGCCGTGATGAACCATGCGGAAGCCACCCCCGGTGTACGCACTGTTGCCGCCCCGCTTATCCTCGGGTGCGCGTTCCAGCACGAGCACGCTTGCGCCCTTCTCACGCGCCGATAGCGCCGCGCACAGCGCTGCATTGCCGCCCCCCACCACCACGACGTCGTACTTGGCCTGCGTCATCAAACTTCTCCTGTCCTGGTTAGCGTGCTTCGAAAAACACGCGTATACATGAAAATACTAAAAAATTCATGAAGCGTCAACGATGTTCGAGTCATGCTCGAAGTCGCTTTCGCCGCTTGGTTACATATTCGGGTAGTTCGGCCCGCCACCACCTTCCGGCGTGACCCACACGATGTTTTGCGTCGGGTCCTTGATGTCGCAGGTCTTGCAGTGCACGCAGTTCTGCGCATTGATCACAAGCCGCTCGTTGCCTTCATCGTTCTTGACGAATTCATACACGCCAGCGGGGCAGTAGCGCGACTCCGGACCCGCATAGGTCTGCCAGTTGACGTTGACCGGCACGGTCGGGTCTTTCAGCGTCAGATGCGCGGGCTGGTTCT